>JAXHVA010000030.1:0-46300 GCA_034189035.1 Thermodesulfobacteriota bacterium | reverse complement strand
CCGCCTGGCAGGATTACCACGATAAAAATAAATCGACTGTGAATTGGCAATTTACTACAGATGATGCCAGAATCAAACTGGCGCGTTTTTATCCGTTAATTAACACTTGAAATGACACTAGATAGGGGTCTTCTCTCTCAGTTGGAGTTGCTTTCCTCCGAGTTGACCACAGGCTGCGAGAATATCCTTTCCTTTACTGGCTCGAATTATGGAGGTGTAATGAGATTTGATCAAAACCTGTTGGAAAGCATTTATTGTTTGATTATCTGGGCTTTTAAACTCGCAGTACGGGTGTTCATTAAAGGATATCAGATTAATCTTACACCTAATTCCTTTGAGGATATTTACCAATCTTTTAGAATCATCAACAGAGTCGTTTATTCCTTTGATAAGAATATATTCAAAGGTGATTCTTTTTCTCGTCGGCAGAGGATACTCACGACAGGCCTTTAGAAGTGTATCGAGTGGATACTTTCTGTTAATAGGCATTAGGTAGTCCCTGGTATCATCTTCTGTAGCATTGAGAGAAACTGCAAGATTGATTTTTGTGTCTTTTCCCAAACGTATTATACCTGGCACTAAACCTGCTGTAGAAAGAGTTACCTTTCGTGGGGAGAATTGTAAGCCTACTGGATCTGTAATAATATGGAGGGCTTTTAATGTATTCTTATAGTTTGCCAGGGGTTCTCCCATGCCCATTAAGACAATGTTTGATATGTTTTCGTTCTCTGGCAGGGAATCCTTGATAGAACAGATCTGGTTTATTATCTCCGCTGTTTTTAAATTTCTTATGAATCCTCCATTACCGGTTAAACAAAACTTACATCCCAGTTTGCAACCTACTTGAGTAGAGATGCAAAGAGTTAGTCGGCTTATTTCAGGTATGATGACGCTTTCAATCAGGCTTTCATCTTCAAGCTTAAAGAGATATTTTCGAGTGCCGTCCTTTGACTTGAGATATTTGATAGGGCTCAATAGACTGATATAGAGTTGTTTGCTTAATTTTTCCTTGAGTGCTTTCGAGATGTTGGTCATTTCGTCAAATGAGGTAGCTGCAAAACGATATACCCATTTGTTTATCTGGGCGGCCCTGTATCGATTCTCACCCAAGTTCAACAGGAGATTCTCTAATTCATCTGCCGACATATCTTTAATATCGAGCATAGCTATGGTTCAATGATAAAATATTTCTAGTGCGTTAAAGAAGTAACTGATCTCAAAAGCAGCAGTTTTTGGAGAGTCTGAGCCATGTACGATATTCTTCTCAATACTAGATGCAAACTCTTTCCTTATTGTTCCTTGATTGGCCTCTTTTGGATTTGTAGCACCCATTATTTCACGATTTTTTGCGATTGCATTTTGACCTTCGAGTACCATTACGACTGCTGGGCCAGAAGACATGAAATCTGTAAGGCTATTAAAAAAGTCTTTGTTCTTATGGACATCATAGAATCCCTTTGCTTCATCTTTGTTCATCCACAACATTTTCATGGCTACTACTTTTAAACCATTTTTTTCAAATCGTTTAATTACTTCCCCAATTATATTTTTACTCACGCCGTCAGGTTTAATTATTGACAGTGTCCTTTCCATATGACCTCCTGGATACATAAAAGATTTTCTGTAAAAGTTCAACTCAATAATGACTTAATGGTTTTTACGAACTTTTTGAGTTATTTATAAATAGTGTCCATTCAGGACTGAGAAATTTTGTCTAAAAGTTGAAAAAAAAAGGGGGGGGGTTATAAAATATCGGCCCAAAAAAGGGATGGATAATGGGTTATTTCTACGATAAAATACTTAATAAAATAGGGGGGAGGCATTTGTAAAAAATGATTATTTAAAAACACTTTTTAAATAAAAATGACTTTCCCTTCTATAATTCATCTTTATCATAATAAGAGGGACTTGTCAATCTTAATCAAATACAAAACGGCCCATTTTAAATAGAAAAAAATAATTTTGAGAGCAAATAATTTTTCGTTGTATTTAATTAAAGAATGCTTGACATAATTTTATGTCTGGTATAAAATTTGTGTAATTATAGGGTCCTGATTATATAAATGGAATTGTAAATATTTAAGAATTTATAAAATAAAAAGTCGTTTAGTTTCCATCCAATAATGGCCAGTTTGCAAGTTATTGCTTCAGGCTCAGCATTCGTCTTCAAAATATGCCATTACTTTCCGATTTGCCCTGTAAAAGGCAAAGCATATTCTGCAGGGCGGTAAAAGTCTTCACGTTAAATTATACGAGATAAAATTCCTCGTTATTTACCAGTTCAGTCTTTTAAAAAAAGTCGCAAAAAGCGGCAATTAAATTTTAAGCCGTGTAAAACTCGCATTAAAGTGAGTGAGAAAAAGACAATATAGTGCTTTCAATTGCTCTATTCTTATACACTCACATTGACACTCAAACAGTAAACGCATTAAAATTTAACTGTCGTAGGAGCTAACTATTTACATAACGCTATTAGGAAACCTTGTTTTTAGATAAACATGTTAAATAATGAAATATAATTATTTTTAATGAAAAAAGTAATAAATTCAAGTAAAAGTAATCTTTTCATTGAATAAAATTTAACAAGAGTATTATTTAGCTATTGATTAAATAAATTGTAGATGATATTCTACATGTTTATGCTGGCGTAGCTCAATTGGCAGAGCAGCTGATTTGTAATCAGCAGGTTGCGGGTTCAAGTCCCATCGCCAGCTCCATATTTTAATAAATGGAGAGGTTCCCGAGCGGCCAAAGGGAACAGACTGTAAATCTGTCGGCGAAGCCTTCGGAGGTTCGAATCCTCCCCTCTCCACCATTATTAAGAAGAACTGATATTTATTTAAGCTTATTGCGGGAGTAGCTCAGTTGGCTAGAGCATCAGCCTTCCAAGCTGAGGGTCGCGGGTTCGAATCCCGTTTCCCGCTCCAAATCTAAAGCCCGCGTAGCTCAGTGGTGGAGCGCTTCCTTGGTAAGGAAGAGGTCACCGGTTCAACCCCGGTCGTGGGCTCCATATAGACTAGAATAATGTATGACCTAATATTACGTCTTTTTTATTAGCTAGGTATTCAATAAAGGAGGAGTAAGAGATGTCAAAGAAGAAGTTTGAGAGGACGAAGCCGCATGTTAATATAGGGACGATAGGCCATGTGGATCATGGGAAGACGACATTAACGTCTGCGATTACTAGGGTATTGAGTAATCAGGGTATGGCGGAGTATATGTCATATGAGAACATAGACAATGCGCCGGAGGAGAAGGAGCGGGGTTTAACGATAGCGATAGCGCATGTGGAGTATGAGACGAAGTCTCGGCATTATGCACATATAGATTGTCCTGGGCATGCGGATTACATAAAGAATATGATAACAGGTGCAGCTCAGATGGATGGTACGATATTGGTGGTAAGTGCTGCTGATGGGCCGATGCCTCAGACGCGGGAGCACATATTGTTATCGAGGCAGGTACGAGTGCCTTATATAGTGGTATATTTGAACAAGGCTGACATGGTAGATGATGAGGAGTTGATGGAGTTGGTGGAGTTAGAGGTTCGGGAGCTTTTGAGTGAGTATGATTTTCCTGGTGATGATATACCGGTGATATCAGGTTCAGCGTTAAAGGCGTTGGAGTGTGGATGTGGGAAGTTGGAGTGTGAGAGTTGTAAGAGTATACTGGAGTTAATGGATGCGGTGGATTCTTATATACCTGATCCTGTACGTGATATAGACAAGCCGTTTTTGTTACCTGTGGAGGATGTTTTTACTATATCAGGCAGGGGTACAGTAGTGACAGGTCGAGTGGAGCGTGGAGTGATTAAGGTAGGCGAGGAGGTAGAGATAGTAGGGATAAGGCCTACAGTGAAGACAGTCTGTACAGGAGTGGAGATGTTTCGGAAGATACTGGATCAGGGTCAGGCTGGTGATAATATAGGAGTATTGTTACGTGGGACGAAGCGAGATGATGTAGAGCGCGGGCAGGTGATATCAAAGCCAGGGAGTATAATGCCACATAAGAGTTTTAAGGCGGAGGTATATGTATTGTCGAAGGAGGAGGGTGGTAGGCACACGCCGTTTTTCAATGGATATAGGCCGCAGTTTTATTTTCGAACGACAGATGTGACGGGTGTGGTGACTTTACCAGAGGGGATAGAGATGGTAATGCCTGGAGATAATGTATCACTGGTTGCGGATTTGATAACTCCAATAGCTATGGAGAAAGAGTTACGGTTTGCGATTCGAGAGGGAGGAAAGACTGTCGGCGCTGGCGTTATAAGTGAAATTGTTGAATAGAGAATAGAGTATTTGAGATACTATGTTTTTAATCCGAAATGAGAAGATTTAAAAGATGAGAGAAATTATTATCCTTGCATGCAGTGATTGCAAAAGGAGAAATTATACAACAACAAAAAATAAGAGGACGACTCCTAGCAAATTGGAGTTTAAAAAGTATTGTCGTTTCTGCCGTACGCATACCCTTCATAGGGAGACTAAATAGCGTGCATCCAAAAAGAGCAATTTTGTTCAAGATAAAGGAAGGTGAAGATTTTAATCGCCCCGCAGAATATGACTTTGCATTTAACAGGGTGAGGAGCAAATTAGTAACAATTTTCGAGTCCGCTACAGACGGATGAGCCTGACACAGAGATTGGGCAAAAAGGCTAAAAAATGAATGGATGGACACTATAATTAATACCCTGCCATAGTGTTAAATATTAAATAAGTGCCTATAGCTTTATTTCAACGAGTATTATTCTATCTTTATATATAAGACCTTTGCTAAATAGTATCCATCTGTAAATGAGTTTTGTTGTTCAAGATCAAGGAAGACGGAGATTTTAACCAAAGGAATATTAGGCATGTTTCGTGGAATATAAATTGAGTCTTAAACTGAGATTGGGCAAAAAGGCCATTTGTAATAGGTGCTAAATAGATAAACAGGCCAGTAGCTCTAATGGCTAGAGCACCGGACTCCAAATCCGGGGGATGGGGGTTCGAATCCCTCCTGGCCTGCCAATATTTTGTAAAGGTGTCAATTAATAAAGGCGTTTTTAAATGATTGATAAGAGTATTCAATTTCTTAAAGAAGTCAGGATTGAGTTAAAGAAGGTTGTTTGGCCCTCGCGAAAAGATACTATTGGATCCACTTCTGTTGTATTGCTTGTAGTAATTATAGTAGCTGCATTTTTAGGCTTGGTTGATCTTGGTTTATCAAGATTAATCCGGATTGTACTGGGTTGATAAAGGCATTTATTTAAAATGTTGGGAGAAAATGGAAAAGAAATGGTATGTGGTTCATACATATTCTGGTTATGAAAACCAGGTTAAGACTGCGCTGGAAGAGCGGATAAAGTCCAATGAAAAAGAAGCGTTTTTTTCTGATATTCTGGTGCCATCAGAAAAGGTTGTTGAGCTTGTAAAGGGCAAGAAGAAGACCTCTGACCGAAAAATATTTCCTGGATATATACTGGTAAATATGGAGCTTAACAATGAGACCTGGCATATTGTTAGAGATACCCCTAAAGTTACTGGCTTTATTGGTGGGAAATCTGAACCAGTTGCAATTTCGAATGAAGAAGTTAAGGATATCATTGATCAAATCAGTGATGGATCCCTTAAACCAAAGCCAAAGGTATTGTATGAGAAGGGTGATAGCGTTAGAGTGATTGAGGGACCTTTTACAAATTTTAATGGAGTGATTGCAGAGGTAAAACCAGAAAAAGGAAAATTAAAGGTATTGGTGAGTATTTTTGGGAGATCTACACCAGTTGAGGTTGATTTTCTTCAAGTAAAAAAGATTTGATTAAAGGAGAACATCTATGGCTAAGAAGGTCATTGGACTTATAAAACTTCAAGTTCCTGCAGGTAAAGCGAATCCTTCGCCCCCGGTAGGTCCAGCCTTGGGGCAACATGGGGTTAATATTATGGAGTTTTGTAAATCTTTTAATGCCAAGACTCAAAAACAGGACGGGATGATAATCCCGGTTGTTATCACAATATATGCAGACAGGTCTTTCAGCTTCATAACTAAAACACCGCCTGCAGCTATTTTATTAAAAAAGGCTGCTGGGATTGTGAAAGGTTCTGGAGAGCCTAAAAAGGTTAAGGTGGGCAAAGTTACTTATAAACAAGTAGAAGAAATTGCGAAGATGAAAGAGCCAGATCTTAATGTAGTTGATATAGATGGTGCAATCAAGACCATAGAAGGTACAGCGAGGAGTATGGGGATCGTAATAGAATGATTTATAAAATATAGCGAGATATATCTTAGCGTGGAGAATATAAGGTGTCAAAAAAGGGAAAGAAGTATTTAGGCGCAATAGAAACAATTGATAAGATGGAAAAGTATGATCTAGAACAAGGGATTAAGATTGCAAAGGAGAATGCATTCGCTAGATTCGATGAGTCTATAGATATCTCTATCAGATTGGGGATTGATCCGAGAAAGGCGGATCAGATGGTGAGAGGGACGGTTTTGTTGCCCAATGGAACTGGAAAGGATGTTCGGGTTTTGGTCTTTGCAAAGGGTGAAAAAGAAAAGGAAGCACAGGCTGCTGGTGCTGATTTTATTGGTGCTGAAGATTTGATAGAAAAGATTACAGGTGGGTGGACAGATTTTGACAAGGCCGTAGCTACCCCTGATGTTATGAGTTTGGTTGGGAAAATAGGAAAGATTCTAGGACCAAGGGGGCTAATGCCAAACCCAAAACTTGGTACAGTGACTTTCGAAGTTGCTAATGTAGTTAAGGAGTTAAAAGCAGGTAAAGTAGAGTTTAGAGCAGATAAGACAGGTATTGTTCATGTTCCTGTAGGTAAGGTATCTTTTAGCCTGGAAAAGATATTTGAAAATATTATTGCGCTTATGGATGTTATTATAAAAGCAAAACCATCCTCAAGTAAAGGAGTATATTTACGAGGTATTACACTTGCTACGACTATGGGCCCTGGGATAAAGATTGACCCTCTTCATGTTAGGGGGATAATAAAATAGGATTTGGGGAATAGTTTCAATCTGTTAGCTCTCCATAGCCTCTGATTTACCAGAGGTTTTTATTTTGGATTTTTCTTATTTTTTTTCATGGTATCCGTTCAAAAAGGAATAAATTTCCTCTGAAATCAAGGGAGGTAAAGATCTTAAAAGTCTCCTGAGTATTAGATAACATTGATTCTATATACATTCAACTTGATGAAAATCACATACTAGGAGATTGCAAAAATAGTCATATATGAATACATGCTTAATAAAATTAATGGATCTAAAGTAATTGGTTTCAGCGTTTAAGGTGACATGGTTACAATCTATTGATATTTCTCACTTTATAAATACAAAATATCATCTATTTTTTATCGATTGGATGATACATAGATGGCGTTCATATTGTGGGATAATCTCTTTATTATGATCCAGTTAGAGATCTTAAACTGCGAACATTGAACCTGTCACATTTAGGATGGATTCTTTAATCTTTATGTTTATAGAGTGCTCATCAATAAGTCAGAAATTTTATTCAAAGATCAAGGATGACAAATATTTTAACCTCGGAGATATGTTAACATGTATAAATAAAGTGAGGTGAATTCATACATTAGAGTCTGCATTAGAGATTTGATAAAATGACCATTTATGGATGGACATAAGATAGAAAGAGAGGGATGGATGCCAATAAGTAGGGAATTAAAAGAACAGATGGTTTCTGAGTTGCATGGAAAGTTTCAAAAGGCCAAGGTGACAGTCCTTACAGACTACTGTGGTTTGAATGTTGAAGAGATAAATAGACTGAGAAAGAGACTTCGCAGTGAACAACTAGAGTACCGCGTTGTCAAGAATACCATCTTAAAACTTGCTACTAAGGGTACAGAGTTTGAATTGCTCAACGATCACTTTAAAGGCCCTACTGCAGTTGCTATTAGTTATGATGATCAGAAGGCACCGGCTGAGGTATTAACTAAGTTTGCTAAGGAATATCCGAAACTAGAGATTAAAGCGGGTGTTTTAGATGGAAAAATTATGACTCCAAAGCAAGTTAAGTTACTCGCTGACCTTCCAAGTAGAGATGTTCTTCTAGCTCAGATGCTATCTTCACTTATTTCAAATCATACAGGCCTTGTGGGAGCATTAAATGGGATTTTACTCAATTTTCTTAATACATTAGAGGCAATCAAAGAGAAAAAAGAATAAAAATCTAAATAAAATTATTAATTAAGGGGGGATTTGCTCTATGGAAAAAGTAACCAAAGAGGATGTTGTCAGTTTTATTGATAATATGACGGTATTGGAACTTTCCGAATTTGTGAAAGAGCTACAAGAGAAATATGGAGTTCAGGCTTCTGCTCCAGTTGCTGTTATGCCGAACATGCAGGTACAGGCCGAAGCACCTGAAGAGGAAAAAACCGAGTTTAATGTAGTACTGACAGCAATAGGAGAGAAGAAAATTCAAGTCATTAAAGTGGTTCGAGCCCTTACTGGTTTGGGATTAAAAGAGGCTAAAGAATTGGTTGAAAGTGCCCCGAAAGCTGTTAAAGAAGCAGTTTCAAAAGAAGAGGCCGAGAACGTTAAGAAGCAGATAGAGGAAACAGGGGGCACAGCAGAGATACAATAAGAATTCAGTTTAAAAGTCAAAAATATATTGGCTCATCTAATACTTAATACCAGCCAAAAAGGAGTGAGTATGGATCACTCATTATTATTGAACCATCGCAGAATACGTAGGAATTTTGCAAGGATTCCAAAAATAATCGATATTCCTAATCTTATAGATGTCCAAAAGAAATCCTATGAAAGGTTTTTACAAAGAGAAGTCAACTCAGAAAAACGGCATAATACTGGTCTTCAGGGAGTATTCAATAGTGTCTTCCCAATAAGAGACTTCAGTAAGACTTCATCATTGGATTTCGTGAGTTATGACCTGGGAGAACCGAAGTATGGTGTTAATGAATGCCGTCAAAGGGGGATAACCTATGCACTTCCACTTAAAGTTACAGTAAGGCTGGTTGTCTGGAATGTGGATGACGATATTGGCACAAGAAGTATTAGAGATGTTAAGGAACAAGAGGTTTATTTTGGGGAAATCCCTTTGATGACAGAAACCGGGACGTTTATCATTAATGGTACTGAGAGAGTTATTGTGAGTCAATTGCATCGATCTCCTGGAATATTTTTTGACCATGATAAAGGGAAGACACACAGCAGTGGCAAGTTACTTTACTGTGCCAGGGTTATCCCCCAACGAGGATCATGGATTGATATTGAATTTGATCTAAAAGATATTGTTTATGTACGTATTGATAGACGGAGAAAGTTTTTTGCAACTATTTTATTAAAGGCCCTCGGTTATTCTGATACAGATATATTGACTCATTATTATAAGTCTGAAATGATAAGGATCAATGATAACATGACCTATAAAAGGGTTGATCAGGATCTTTTTGAAGGGATCAAGACTTCAAATGATATTATTTCTCCACAAAGTGGAGAGATAATTATAAAAAAAGGCAGAAAAATAACCAAGACTGCTATCCGTAAGTTGATGGATATTGGAATCGAGTATATCCCTGTTGAAGTTGAAGATCTTTTGGGCAGAACTTGCTACAAGCATATCACTGATCCTGTCTCAGGAGAACTTATACTAGGAGCCAACGATGAACTTACACTTGAAAAGTTTGAGGAGATTAAGGCCAAGGGGATTAATGAATTTTACTTGCTCCATTCAGGCAGTGGAGAGGTTGATTTGTCTTTGAGAAATACTCTGGCAATCGATAAGATATCAAGTACAGAAGAGGCTATTATAGAAATTTACAGAAGGTTACGCCCTAGTGATCCACCTACTATTGAGACAGCTACCAACTTTTTCAATAATCTTTTCTTTAATCCTGAGCGCTATGACCTTTCTAAGGTCGGCAGATTGAAGCTGAATCATAAATTAAGATTAGATATCCCTTTAAAGCATAGAACTCTTGTTAAAGAAGACATTCTAGGTGCTATAGCAGTGCTTATGGAGCTAAAGAGTGGAAAGGGGACAATAGATGATATCGATAATCTGACGAATAGAAGAGTAAAATCGGTAGGTGAACTCCTGGAGAACCAGTACCGTATTGGTTTAGTGAGAATGCAAAGGGCTATTAAGGAGAGAATGAGCTTGCAAGAGATTGAGACGCTTATGCCTCATGACCTTATTAATGCAAAACCAGTTTTGGCTGTAATAAAAGAGTTCTTCGGTAGTAGTCAACTCTCTCAGTTTATGGATCAGACAAATCCCTTATCGGAAGTTACACATAAGCGGCGTCTTAGTGCCTTGGGGCCAGGTGGCTTAACAAGAGAACGAGCGGGATTTGAAGTCAGGGATGTGCATCCCACTCATTATGGGAGGATATGTCCAATTGAGACCCCTGAAGGACCTAATATCGGTCTTATTGTCTCTTTGAGTACTTTTGCCAGGGTAAATGAATACGGTTTTATTGAAACTCCTTACAGGGAAGCGTATGACGGAGCTGTAACCAAAGAGATTAATTATCTCTCTGCTATAGATGAGGAGAATCATGTGATTGCACAAGCAAATGCTCCCCTAGATGAAAATGGAAGGTTCTCTCGCGATTTGATCTCTGCCCGTCAAGGCGGAGAGTTTGTTATGATTCCAAATAATGAAATTACTTTAATGGATGTTTCTCCGAATCAGCTTGTAAGTGTAGCTGCTTCTTTGATCCCATTTTTAGAGCATGACGACGCGAATCGTGCACTTATGGGTGCCAATATGCAACGGCAAGCTGTCCCGCTGATGCGAACGGATGCTCCTCTCATTGGGACAGGGATCGAGGGTATTGTAGCCAAAGATTCAGGTGTAACAATTATAGTAAAAAGAGAAGGTGTGGTTGAGAATGTGGATTCCTCTCGTATTGTTGTTCGAGCAAAAGACGAGAATACAGAAGAGGGTGATAGCAATATCGATATCTACAACTTAATTAAATATCAACGTTCAAACCAGAATACCTGTATTAATCAAAAACCACTTGTTAAAATTGGGGATTATGTAAATAAAGGGGAAGTAATTGCCGATGGACCGGCAACTGAGATGGGAGAATTGGCATTAGGTCATAATGTCTTAGCTGCATTTATGCCCTGGGGTGGTTATAACTTTGAGGATTCTATTTTAATAAGTGAAAGGGTTTTGAAAGACGATGGTTTTACCTCAATCCATATTGAAGAGTTTGAGGTTGTTGCCAGAGATACAAAATTAGGTAAAGAAGAGATTACAAGGGATATACCCAATTTGGGTGAAGATTCCTTGAAGGATATAGATGAAAGCGGGATTGTTCGTATTGGTGCAGAGGTTAAACATGGAGATATTTTAGTTGGCAAGATTACACCAAAAGGGGAGACTCAACTTTCACCTGAGGAGAAGTTACTTCGTGCGATCTTCGGTGAAAAAGCAAGGGATGTGCAAGAAACATCATTACGGGTACCTCCTGGTGTAGAAGGGATTGTTATTAACGCCAAGGTTTTTTCTAGGCGAGGAATAGAAAAAGATGAGAGGACGAAATCTATCGAGGATTATGAAATATCAAGACTAGTAATAGATAAGGATGATGAGATAAGAATCCTCAAAGACAGTGCAAAAAAAAAGTTGGAGAGCCTACTGGTTAATAGAGTATCTGCTACAAAGCTAATAGATAAAAATAAGGGTGTCGTCTTATTTGAGAATGACCATATAATTACTAAGGAAGATCTGTCTCGGATTCCTTTTACAAAATGGAAAGAAGTAATTATCGTTGATGGTAAAGATATAGAATCTGATGTTGATAGGATTGTGTATGATCTTAACGACCAGATAGGTTTAATCGAGATGGCTTTTGAACAGAAGATAGACAGGATGACAAAAGGGGATGAGCTTCCTCCTGGTGTTATCAAAATGGTAAAGGTGAGTGTGGCTGTTAAGAGGAAACTCTCAGTCGGTGATAAGATGGCGGGGAGGCATGGAAATAAGGGGGTGCTTTCCAGGATTTTGCCAGAGGAAGATATGCCTTATTTGGAGGATGGGACTCCTGTTGATATTGTACTCAATCCTTTGGGCGTTCCTTCAAGGATGAATGTAGGACAGATTTTAGAGACCCATCTGGGATGGTCTGCAAGAGTTCTAGGCAGACGTATAGAGGAATATATTAAGAAAAACTATAGTGTTGATGCCATTAGGTCAAAAATTAAAGAGATATATTCATCTAAGAAGATCGACCAAATAATTGACGAAGCCAGTGATGAAGAGGTAATTGTCTTAGCAAAAAAATTTAGAAACGGTATTTATATGGCCTCTCCGGTCTTTGACGGTGCCTCAGAAGATGAGATCAAGAGGTACTTCGGTTTAGCTGGTTTGCCCTTAAGTGGCAAGACAACGCTCTATGACGGAAGGACAGGTGAACCTTTTGACCAGGAAGTAACAGTAGGGATAATCTATATGATGAAACTCCATCACTTGGTTGATGATAAAATACATGCTCGTTCAATCGGGCCCTACTCACTGGTTACCCAACAACCACTGGGAGGTAAGGCACAATTCGGAGGGCAGAGATTAGGGGAGATGGAAGTATGGGCCTTAGAAGCTTATGGTGCTGCATATTGTTTACAGGAATTTCTTACAGTAAAATCTGATGATGTTTGGGGAAGAGCAAAAACATATGAGACTATTGTAAAAGGGGGGAATGTTTTAGATGCGGGATTGCCTGAATCGTTCAACGTTCTTGTTAAAGAGCTTCAGAGCTTAGGCTTGGATGTGAGCTTAATCGAAGAAGAAAAAGTATCTAAGAAAGCCAATGAAGAACGAAATAATTGATTATTCAATCTTCACTTCGTTCACCTTAAATCCTTGAATAAAAAGGGACAAAATGTTCATTGGATACTTCCTAAGCTGTTATTTCGAAAGTAATTTACGTGTTCTTAAAGAAATGTATTTTTTGGGTAACAGTCAGTTAAAACCGAAACTATTTTAGCTCCTAATAATTTATTACATACAGGAGGATTGAAAGTGAGAGACTCATTTGGAATCTTTGAAAAACCTAGAAATCCGTTGAGTCTTAGCGCGTTAGGTATTTCATTGGCTTCTCCAGAGACCATAAAGAGTTGGTCTCATGGGGAAGTAAAGAAGCCGGAGACTATTAATTATAGAACATTTAAACCAGAGAGAGAAGGGTTGTTTTGTGCTAAGATTTTTGGCCCTACTAAGGACTACGAGTGTAATTGTGGAAAGTACAAGAGATTGAAACATCGAGGTGTTATCTGTGAAAAATGTGGAGTCGAGGTTATTCAGTCAAAGGTTCGTCGAGAAAGGATGGGCCATATTGAGTTAGCATCACCGGTTGCCCATATCTGGTTTCTAAAAAGCCTTCCAAGCAGAATCGGCGCCCTGTTAGACATGACCCTGAGAGAAGTGGAAAAGGTTCTGTATTTTGAATGCTATGTGGTTATAAATCCAGGTGATACCCAAATGAAAATTGGGGAATTGTTGACAGAAGATAAATATCGAAAATGCAAAGAGATAAATGGAGACAGTTTTTATGCAGGCATAGGTGCAGAGGCTATCAGGGAATTATTAAAGAAAGTCGATATAGTTGAACTATCAGGAAAATTACGTTCAGAAATGAAGGATACAGCCTCAGAGGCAAAGAAAAAAAAGATTGCCAAGAGATTGAAGGCAATAGAAGCCTTTAAAAACTCTGGGAATAAGCCAGAATGGATGATATTAGAGGTAATTCCAGTTATCCCACCTGATTTAAGACCATTGGTTCCTTTGGATGGTGGGCGGTTTGCGACTTCAGACCTTAATGATCTTTATCGTAGAGTGATTAATAGAAACAACAGATTAAAGAGGCTTTTAGAATTAGACGCACCTGATATTATCATCAGCAATGAAAAGAGAATGCTTCAAGAGGCTGTTGATGTCTTGTTTGATAATGGAAGAAGAGGGAGGGCGATAACGGGAAGAAATAAGAGGCCATTAAAATCTTTAAGTGACATGCTTAAAGGCAAACAGGGAAGATTCAGGCAGAATCTTTTAGGAAAACGGGTTGATTACTCTGGACGGTCTGTTATTGTTATTGGACCAGAGTTGAGACTACATCAATGTGGACTTCCCAAAAAGATGGCATTAGAACTTTTTAAACCTTTTGTTTATAGTAAGTTAGAAGAAAATGGATATGTAACTACCATTAAAAGTGCAAAGAAGATGGTTGAAAAAGAGACACCAGAGGTGTGGGACTCTTTGGAAGAGGTGGTGAAGGAATACCCTGTTCTTATAAACCGAGCACCGACTTTGCATAGACTAGGGATTCAGGCATTTGAACCTGTTCTCATTGAAGGAAAAGCGATTCAACTCCATCCATTGGTATGCGCTGCTTTTAATGCAGATTTCGATGGCGATCAGATGGCTGTTCATGTCCCTCTTTCTATAGAAGCACGGATTGAAGCAAGGGTTTTAATGCTTTCTACTAACAATATCTTATCTCCCGCCAATGGAAAGCCAATCATCGTTCCGACACAGGACATTGTCTTAGGCATATATTATATGACAAGGGAGAAAGAGTTTGTTAAGGGGGAGGGTAAGGTTTTCGCTAACTCGGAAGAAGTACGGATTGCCTATGATTCTTCGGAAGTAGATCTCCATGCAAAGGTTATGGTAAGAATAGAGGGAGAGTTAATTGAGACTACTGTAGGTAGGGTTATCCTAAAGGAGGTAGTTCCTAAAGAGATTCCTTTTCATTTTATTAACAAAGTAATGAATAAAAAAGAACTTACTAACCTCTTTGACCAGTGTTATCGAACCTGTGGTAGCAAGAAAACGGTGATTTTATCCGACAGGTTAAAGAATTTGGGTTATGAATATGCTACGAAAGCAGGAATCTCTATTTCAATCGGTGATATGCTTATCCCCGTCAATAAAACAGAGTTTTTAGAGAAATCGAATAATGACGTGCGGGAGATAGAGAACCAATATGCTGAAGGTCTCATAACGGATGGAGAGAGGTACAATAAGGTAATTGATATATGGGCTCAGGCTACAGAGAAGATTGCGGATGAGATGTTGCATGAACTCGGTACAGAGTTGATCGAAGGGTATGATGGAGAGAAAAAGAGCATTACGAGTTTTAACCCTATATTCATGATGGCTGATTCTGGTTCCAGAGGGAGTGCCCAGCAAATACGACAGTTGGCTGGTATGAGAGGGTTGATGGCAAAGCCATCAGGAGAGATTATTGAAACCCCGATTACAGCAAACTTCAGAGAGGGGCTGACCGTTCTCCAGTACTTTATCTCTACTCATGGAGCTCGTAAAGGACTAGCAGACACTGCTTTAAAAACTGCAAACTCTGGTTATCTTACTCGTAGATTGGTTGATGTTGCACAGGATGCGATTATACATGAATATGATTGTGGGACCCTTGATGGAATATTTGTTTCCTCATTGGTAGAAGGTGGGGAGATTATTGAACGAATGGGAGACCGAATATTAGGAAGGGTTGCTTTAGAAGACATAAAGGAACCATTTACCGAGGAAGTACTAGTAAAGGCTAACCAGGAGATTGATGAAGATCTAGTTAAGAAGATTGAAGAAGCCGGGATTGAAAAGGTAAAGATTCGTTCAGTATTAACATGCCGTTCAAAGAGGGGAATCTGTGTAGAGTGTTACGGCAGGGATTTGGCCCGTGGTAAGAGTGTGAATATGGGTGAAGCAGTAGGCGTTATTGCTGCCCAATCTATAGGAGAACCTGGAACACAGTTGACTATGAGAACCTTCCATATTGGGGGAACAGCCAGCAAAAGTGTCGAACAGAGCACACTTGAGGCTAGAAAAGGTGGGGAAGTTAAGTTTTTAGGTTTGAATACTGTCAGAAATAAAGAGGGTAGCCTTGTGATTATGAACCGTAATGGTATGATTGCATTACTTGATAGGAATGGTCGGGAGAGGGAAAGATATCCTCTCATTTATGGAGCCAAATTGAGGGTTGAAGAAGGAGAAATTGTAAATCCAGGACAACTACTTGCGGAGTGGGATCCCTATACCACCCCTATCTTGACCGAAGTCTCGGGTAAGGTAAAGTATGGTGATATTATTGAGAGTGTGACTATGCAAGAGCAGGTGGACGAGGTTACAGGCCTTTCAAGAAAGGTAGTTATTGAATCAAAAGACCCAAATGCTCGCCCAAGGATAACTATGAAGGATGAAAATGGGCGTACTACGAAGTTACCAGGATCAGAGGCCGTTGCCAGGTATCTTCTTCCTGTTAAAGCAAATATAATGGTAAATGAAGGGGATTTGGTATACGCTGGAGATGCTATTGTCAAGATACCTCGAGAGACGACCAAAACGAAGGATATAACAGGAGGATTACCTAGAGTTGCTGAGTTGTTTGAAGCAAGAAAACCCAAAGAAAATGCAGTATTGAGCGAAATCGATGGCATAATTTCCTTTGGTAAGGATATAAAAGGCAAAAGAAAGGTTATAATAACCCCTGAAGTTGGTGATGTTAAGGAATATCTGATTCCAAAAGGAAAACATATAAGTGTTCACGAAGGAGACAGAATAAACGCAGGAGAACCAATTATGGATGGCCCAGCGAATCCTCATGATATCCTTCGTATACTTGGAGAGAAGGAGCTAGCGAGATATCTGGTTGATGAAGTCCAAGAGGTTTATCGTCTCCAGGGTGTAAAGATAAATGATAAACACATAGAGGTTGTTGTGAAGCAGATGCTCCGGAGAGTAAGGATAAAAGAGGCAGGTGATACGAATTTTCTGATTGGAGAACAGGTTGAGCGGCATATCTTTGAAGAAGAGAATGAAAAGATAAGAGCAGAAGGTGGTAGTCCTGCTGTTGCGGAACCTCTGCTCCTTGGCATCACCAAAGCATCGTTAAGCACTGATAGTTTTGTTTCAGCAGCTTCTTTTCAAGAGACCACTAGAGTATTGACTCAGGCCAGTATAGAAGGAAAACATGATGATTTAGCAGGATTAAAAGAGAATGTGATTGTAGGCAGATTGATTCCAGCTGGTACAGGTTTTGGGAAGTATAGGAATTTTGATGTAGAGGTCGAGAATGAAGAAGAAATAGATTATGAAGAAGAAGAAAAATTGAAGCCAGTCAATAAAAAGCTTGACAATCAATATGATTATTGAGAATATATAAAACTTCGTAAATTGGCTTATAGAACAAAAGGAGGGAATGTGCCAACTATAAATCAACTGGTAAGAAAGGGGCGTAAGAAGGGTAAGAAAAAGACGAATGCCCCTGCTTTACAGAGATCACCTCAAAAAAGGGGAGTGTGTATCCGGGTTTACACTTCAACACCTAAAAAACCAAATTCAGCGCTCAGGAAAGTGGCGCGAGTTAGGTTAACCAATGGTATTGAAGTAACAACCTATATCCCTGGAGTTGGGCATAATCTGCAGGAACATTCTGTGGTTTTAATTAGAGGTGGCAGGGTAAAAGACCTCCCTGGAGTCAGATATCACGTTATAAGAGGAACGCTCGATTCTGGAGGTGTTGAACACAGAAAAAAGGGGCGATCAAAATATGGGGCAAAAAAGCCAAAGTGAGTAATTCTTTATTAAAGCCATTGGAGGAAGAAGGTGCCTAGAAGAAGGGAAGTTCCGAAAAGAGATATTTTGCCGGACCCTAAGTACAATGATATACTGGTGGCAAAGTTTATCAATGTAACCATGTATAAAGGGAAGAAGAGTTTAGCTGAGTCTATTATTTATGAATCCTTTGACCTTATAAAAGAGAGGACAAAGTCTGATCCTTTAAAGGTCTTCCAAAAGGCTTTAGACAATGTTAAACCGGTTATTGAGGTGAAATCGCGTCGAGTTGGTGGTTCAACATACCAGGTGCCTGTGGAGGTGAGTTCTGGACGGAGAGTTGCTTTAGCAATACGATGGTTAATCAATTATGCAAGAAAAAGACAAGAAAAAACAATGGTAGAAAGATTGGCATTTGAACTCATAGATGCCGCCAACGGCCGCGGGGCATCCTTTAAAAAGAAGGAAGATGTTCATAAGATGGCTGAAGCCAATAAAGCTTTTGCCCATTACCGCTGGTAAAAAGAATCAAGGCATGAATAGTATAGAATGAGGAAGAACTTAAGCTTCACCAGATTAATGAAATAGAGAGGTCCTTTGTCATGTGGGATTTTTCATAAAAAGGGGTGCGGAGTGTTTAGGGTTTTTCCATACTGTAGGGGAAGTCTTTTTTTATTTGTAAGGAGTTGGTTGAAAGTTGGTACGATTGGTTTCATTAGAAAAGACAAGAAATATTGGGATCATGGCGCACATAGATGCTGGAAAGACGACAACTACAGAGAGGATCCTTTACTATACTGGCATATCCTATAAAATGGGTGAAGTCCATGAGGGATCAACCGTTATGGACTGGATGGAACAAGAACAAGAGAGAGGTATTACGATAACATCTGCAGCAACGACTTGTTTTTGGAAAGATAATAGGATCAATATAATAGATACTCCAGGCCATGTTGATTTTACTGTTGAAGTTGAGAGATCTTTACGTATTTTAGATGCAGTTGTGGTAGTTATATGTTCAGTCGGAGGGGTTGAACCACAAACTGAAACTGTTTGGAGGCAGGCAGATAAGTATAATATTCCAAGGATTGCCTTTATAAATAAGATGGACAGAAAAGGAGCAGATTTTTTCAGCTCAATTGATATGATGGTAGATAAATTACATGTTAATCCAGTAATACTGCAGTTACCAGTTAGCACTGAAGAGGAATTCGATGGAATGATCGATTTGGTTAAGATGAAGGCGATAAGGTATGATGAGGGGACTTTAGGGGTAGAATACAAAGAAGATTTATTGCCTTTGGATTTGAACGAGCATATACTGGAATATAGAGAGAAGCTTGTCGAATTTGTTGCTGAACAAGATGAAATGTTGACAGAAAGGTATTTAGAGGGCGGAATTATTACGAATGAAGAGATTAAAAAAGCAATACGAGCTGCGACGTTAGCAAATAAGGTCATCCCAGTATTTTGTGGCACAGCATTTAAAAATAAAGGTATACAGCCCTTACTGGATGGCATACTTGATTATCTTCCTTCCCCCTTAGATATTCCCCCTGTTAAAGGATATAAAACGGATGGGGTATTAGTAACTAGGGAGGCAGACGATGAATCTCCCTTCTCAGCCTTGATCTTTAAGGTTATGACAGATCCGTTTGTTGGACAGCAGTATTTTTTAAGGGTTTACTCAGGTTCTTTAAAGAGTGGTTCTTATGTATATAATAGCTCAAAGGGTAAGAGGGAGAGGATTGGACGGCTCTTAAAGGTTCATGCAAACAAAAGAGAAGAGATTAAAGAGGTATATTCCGGAGATATTGCTGTTGCAATAGGATTAAAGAATACTGGTACTGGGGATACACTTTGTGATGAAGATGATCTAGTTGTTTTGGAATCTATCGAATTTCCTGAACCAGTCATCTCTGTTGCAATAGAACCAAAGACTCAAGCTGATCAGGAGAAGATGTCCGAGTCTCTTAAAAAATTAACTATAGAAGACCCGTCCTTCAAAGTACGAATAGACGAAGAGACGAGCCAGACGATTATCTCAGGGATGGGTGAGTTGCACCTTGAGGTAATTATAGGCAGATTACTCAGAGAGTTTAGAGTTGCTGCGAATGTTGGCAAACCACAGGTCGCATATAAGGAGACAATCACCAAAGCTGTTCGGTCAGAGGGTAAATTTGTCCGTCAATCTGGAGGACGGGGACAGTATGGTCATGTTTGCCTTGAATTAGAACCTCAAGAACGGGGTGCTGGGTTTGAGTTCATAAATAAGATTATAGGAGGGAAGATCCCTAAAGAGTATATTCCTGCCATAGAAAAGGGTGTCATAGAGGCCATAGAAAGGGGAATTTTAGCGGGATATCCTGTGGTAGACGTAAAGGTTACACTTTATGATGGTTCATACCATGAGGTTGATTCGTCAGAATTGGCATTTAAGATTGCTGGATCTTTAGGATTTAAAGAAGGAGCAAAAGATGCTCGGTCGATCTTGCTGGAGCCTATTATGGCTGTTGAAGTGGTCGTTCCTGATGAATTTGTTGGTGATGTCATCAGCAGGTTAACATCAAAAAGAGGTAGAATTTTGAGGATGTGTGATCGAGCAGGAGGGAAAGTTATAGAAGGGAGTGTACCTTTAGCTGAGATGTTTGGTTATTCTACTGAATTACGATCAGCTACGCAAGGCAGAGCGACTTATACTATGCAGTTTTTACACTATGAACCGGTTCCCGCTTCTATTGCTGAAAGCATCTTAGGATCGGTATAATACAGTAAATTCCTTAGAAGGAGGAGTAAGGGATGTCAAAGAAGAAGTTTGAGAGGACGAAGCCGCATGTTAATATAGGGACGATAGGCCATGTGGATCATGGGAAGACGACATTAACGTCTGCGATTACTAGGGTATTGAGTAATCAGGGTATGGCGGAGTATATGTCATATGAGAACATAGACAATGCGCCGGAGGAGAAGGAGCGGGGTTTAACGATAGCGATAGCGCATGTGGAGTATGAGACGAAGTCTCGGCATTATGCACATATAGATTGTCCTGGGCATGCGGATTACATAAAGAATATGATAACAGGTGCAGCTCAGATGGATGGTACGATATTGGTGGTAAGTGCTGCTGATGGGCCGATGCCTCAGACGCGGGAGCACATATTGTTATCGAGGCAGGTACGAGTGCCTTATATAGTGGTATATTTGAACAAGGCTGACATGGTAGATGATGAGGAGTTGATGGAGTTGGTGGAGTTAGAGGTTCGGGAGCTTTTGAGTGAGTATGATTTTCCTGGTGATGATATACCGGTGATATCAGGTTCAGCGTTAAAGGCGTTGGAGTGTGGATGTGGGAAGTTGGAGTGTGAGAGTTGTAAGAGTATACTGGAGTTAATGGATGCGGTGGATTCTTATATACCTGATCCTGTACGTGATATAGACAAGCCGTTTTTGTTACCTGTGGAGGATGTTTTTACTATATCAGGCAGGGGTACAGTAGTGACAGGTCGAGTGGAGCGTGGAGTGATTAAGGTAGGCGAGGAGGTAGAGATAGTAGGGATAAGGCCTACAGTGAAGACAGTCTGTACAGGAGTGGAGATGTTTCGGAAGATACTGGATCAGGGTCAGGCTGGTGATAATATAGGAGTATTGTTACGTGGGACGAAGCGAGATGATGTAGAGCGCGGGCAGGTGATATCAAAGCCAGGGAGTATAATGCCACATAAGAGTTTTAAGGCGGAGGTATATGTATTGTCGAAGGAGGAGGGTGGTAGGCACACGCCGTTTTTCAATGGATATAGGCCGCAGTTTTATTTTCGAACGACAGATGTGACGGGTGTGGTGACTTTACCAGAGGGGATAGAGATGGTAATGCCTGGAGATAATGTATCACTGGTTGCGGATTTGATAACTCCAATAGCTATGGAGAAAGAGTTACGGTTTGCGATTCGAGAGGGAGGAAAGACTGTCGGCGCTGGCGTTATAAGTGAAATTGTTGAATAAGAGAGGTTATAAAGTAGAATAGGCAGGAATTAAGCTATGAATGAACAAAAGATAAGGATTCGACTCAAGGCGTATGATCACAGATTGCTAGATCAATCCGCTGAAGAGATTGTTGATACTGCAAAAAGAACAGGAGCGAAGGTCGCCGGCCCTATACCTCTTCCCACAATGATTAATAAGTATTGCGTATTACGTTCTCCACATGTAGATAAGAAGTCGAGAGAGCAATTTGAGATAAGAACCCATAAGAGGCTTTTAGATATACTCGAGCCGACACAGCAGACAATAGATGCACTGATGAGACTAGACCTTGCTGCAGGTGTAGATGTGGAAATTAAACTGTAAGGGCAGGAGAATATTTATGGTTAAAGGGATAATCGGTCGAAAATTGGGGATGACGCAAATCTTTTCAGAAAGTGGGAATGTATTACCAGTAACAGTAATAGAGGCAGGTCCCTGTATTGTTGTCCAAAAGAAGACTTTGGATAATGACGGATACAGTGTTTTGCAACTCGGATATTCTGAAAAAAAGGTGAAAAGGCTTAACAAGCCACTGAATGGTCACTTCAAAAGACATAACGCAATTCCATGTGTCTATCTAAAAGAGTTTGAGTTTAATAATATAGATGATTATAAAGAAGGAGACAGGATCACAGTAGATAACATGTTCAATGCCGGGGATTTTGTAGATGTTACCGGAATGAGTAAGGGCAAGGGATTTGCTGGAGTAGTAAAAAGATGGGGTTTCAGAGGAGGCCCCAGCGGTCATGGTTCAATGTTTCATAAGGCGC
This sequence comes from Thermodesulfobacteriota bacterium, assembly GCA_034189035.1. Taxonomy (GTDB): domain Bacteria; phylum Desulfobacterota; class UBA8473; order UBA8473; family UBA8473; genus JAUXFK01. The sequence goes on along the minus strand of JAXHVA010000030.1, from coordinate 23,959 downwards.
CAGGTTCTATCGGAGCAAGTGCAACTCCCTCAAGGGTTTTTAAAGGAAGAAAGATGCCAGGTCGCTTGGGTGGTAAGAGGGTTACAGTACAGAATATCGAGGTTGTGGAAGTGAAACCCAATAAGAATGTAATACTGTTGAAGGGTGCAGTCCCTGGCTCTCGAAATGGAATAATAATAATAAAGAGTAGTGTAAAGAAGGGAAATAATTGACATTGGTTCACTGTCAATTAGGAGTCTTAATATGCCAGTAACAGACGTTTATAATACACAGAAGAAAAAGGTTTGTGAAATATATCTCAATGATGAGATATATGACGTTAAAGTAAAGCCACACTTGATTTCTGATGTGATAATCATGCAACAGAAAAATAAGAGGAGAGGGACAGCTTCTACTAAAAACAGAGCCCAAGTTCGAGGAGGAGGGGTTAAACCCTGGCGTCAAAAAGGTACAGGTAGAGCCCGCGTCGGTTCGCGAAGATCTCCGCTTTGGGTGGGAGGTGGCACAGTTTTCGGCCCTACTCCTAGAGATTATTCATGTTCTCTTCCTAAAAAGGTCAAACGAGAAGCTTTAAAGTCCGTTTTGACATTGAAGTTAAAGGAAGGAAAGATAATCGTTTTAGATAATTTTCATCTAGATGAGATTCGGACAAAGGCCTTTGTGTTTATTATGAGTAACTTTGACGTGCAAAATGTCTTAATCGTTGATGAAGGTAATTTTACCCTTGAAAGATCAGCAAGAAATGTCAAGTTTACAAAAGTTTTGCCCCCTGAAGGTCTAAATGTCTATGATATCCTGCGACATGAAAACCTGATCCTTGTTAAGCCCTCTTTAGAGAAGATAGAAACGAGATTATTGTCATGAATGATATATATAGAGTGATAAGAAGGCCTTTGATTACTGAAAAGAGTGATATTCAAAAAGGAGAGTATAATCAACTGACCTTTGAGGTAAGTAAGGATGCCAATAAAATAGAAATAAAAAAAGCAGTTGAAAAGCTCTTTAAAGTAAAGGTATTAAACATTAATACTTTAAATATGAAAGGTAAGCCTAAGAGATTAGGGAGGAGTTTTGGTAGAAGAAAGGATTGGAAGAAGGCTATTGTGACTTTAAAGCCAGGAGATCATATAGAGTACTTTGACGGAGTTTAGACCTTATAGCTAGTATCACATGAATTGAAATGGAGTGTTAAGTGGGTATAAAAAAATATAAACCAACATCACCTGGAAGGAGATTCCAAAGCGTATTAACTTTTGAGGAGATAACCCGTGCCAAACCAGAAAAGTCTCTTTTAAAGCCTCTTCATAAAACAGGCGGGAGGAATTGTTACGGTAGAATTACTTCCAGGCATATTGGCGGAAGACACAAACGAAGGTTTAGAGTAATTGATTTTAAAAGGGATAAGATAAATATTCCAGCAAAAGTAGCTTCAATTGAATATGATCCAAATCGTTCGGCTAATATTGCTCTTTTAAAGTATGTTGATGGAGAAAAGAGATATATAATCGCTCCTTTAAAACTTCAAGTAGGAGACACCGTTATTTCTGGGGAAGATGTTGATATAAAACCTGGAAATACTTTGCCTTTAAGGAGCATTCCTCTTGGTACTTTTATACACAATGTCGAATTAAAGCCTGGGAAGGGAGCTCAGATCATTAGAAGCGCAGGGACCTTTGGCCAGCTCGTAGCAAAGGAGGGAAAGTATGCCCAGATAAAACTGCCTTCTAATGAAGTGCGTCTCATATTGAAGGAATGTTTTGCAACCATTGGTCAGGTTGGAAATATTGATTTTGAGAATTTTTCTATAGGTAAGGCTGGCAGAAAACGGTGGATGGGAAGAAGACCAAAGGTTCGGGGAGTTGCCATGAATCCAGTTGATCATCCGCTAGGTGGAGGTGAGGGGAAGTCCTCCGGAGGCAGGCATCCAGTAACGCCCTGGGGAGTTCCTACGAAAGGATATAAAACAAGAAAAAATAAAAGCACAGACAAGTATATCCTCTCAAGGAGAAAAGGAAGATCCTAGATATATCGAATTATATACTAGGAATTTCTAGGATAGGTTTGGAAATCAACATTAGGGCCGTGTCTGGGGATTGAAACCAACCGAGTCCTATGATTATTAAATACATAGGAGATTGATGTGGGAAGATCTATAAAAAAAGGACCTTTTATAGAAGAAAGCCTTTTAAAGAAAGTAAGAAGAGCTAGCGAAGAAACAACCAGTAAAAGGATTATAAAGACATGGTCGCGAAGGTCGACTATTGTACCTGAGCTGATTGGCCACACCATTGCTGTCCATAATGGAAAAAAATTCATTCCTATCTTTATTACAGAGAATATGGTCGGACATAAACTGGGAGAATTTGCACCAACAAGGACATTCTATTCCCATGCCGGAGGGAAAAAGACCAGGATAGAAGGAAAGAAAAGATAAAAAGGATATAATGGATTATGGAGACGAAGACGTCTGTAAATTATATTAGAGTATCACCGAGAAAAGTGAGGCTAGTTGCCGATTTAATTCGCGGTAAAAGAGTAGAAGATGCATTGAATATTCTATCTATTACAACCAAGGCATCTGCCAGAATAATTGAAAAGCTTTTACGCTCTGCTGTAGCAAATTCATCTCAAAATAAGAATATTGATATAGATACACTTTTTATTGATACGATTTATGTTAATGAAGGTCCAACACTAAAGAGATTTAGAGCAAGGGCAATGGGAAGAGTAGGGAGAATTTGTAAGAGAACCAGTCATATTACAGTAATACTAAAAGAAGGATAGTTTTTGAGAAGGGAGGAAGTTTTGGGGCAAAAGGTCCACCCAACTGGTTTCAGGCTGGGAGTAACCAAAACGTGGAGTTCTAAATGGTTTGCTGAGAAGGATTTTTCCAGCTTGCTACAAGAAGATATTAAGATTAGGAAGTTTCTAAAACGTAAACTCTATAACGCAGGGATTTCGAAAATTGAGATTGAGAGAGCTGCAAATAAGTCTAAGATTAATATATATACTGCGCGTCCTGGGATAATAATTGGGAGAAAAGGTGTAGAGATTGAGGCATTAAAGAGTGCGTTACAGAACTTAACTTCTAAAGAGATATTTATAAATATCCAAGAGGTGCGAAAGCCAGAGATTGATGCCCAGTTAGTTGCAGAAAATACAGCAAGTCAATTGGAAAAAAGGGTTGCTTTTAGAAGAGCCATGAAGAGAAGTGTTTCATCCGCTTTGAAATTTGGGGCTCAAGGAATTAAGATTTCGTGTGCTGGTAGATTGGGAGGCGCTGAAATGGCGAGGAGAGAATGGTATCGAGAAGGGAGAGTCTCACTTCATACTTTAAGGGCTGATATTGACTATGGTTTTGCAGAGGCGCATACGACTTATGGCATCATTGGTATTAAGGTATGGATTTTCAAAGGAGAAATCCTTTCAAAAAAGGGTGGCGTAGATATAAGAAAATAGTTTAATAAAACGGGAAGGTATGTAACGTGCTACAACCAAAGAAGGTAAAATTCAGAAAGCATCAAAGAGGGAGAAGAAGGGGAACATCGTACAGGGGCTCTACCGTTGAATTTGGCGATTATGCTTTGCAGGCAAAGGAATGTGGTTGGATAACTACACGTCAGATTGAAGCAGCTCGAATAGCAATGACTCGTTATATAAAGAGAGGCGGAAAGGTTTGGATCAGGATATTCCCCGATAAACCAATCACTGCGAAGCCCGCTGAAACAAGAATGGGAAAGGGAAAAGGGGCTCCTGAAGATTGGGTAGCCGTTGTAAAACCGGGTAGAATACTCTATGAAATGGAAGGTGTTGGGGAGGATGTTGCTAGAGAGGCTTTTCGACTAGCTGCTTATAAGTTGCCCATACATACGAGGTTTATATGTCGGGGAGACCTTTATGAAAGAAAGTAAAATTCGTGATTTAAGTACTGTAGAGATTAAACAAAAGGAGAAGGATCTAGCTGAGGAATTATTTAACTTGAAGTTTCAGCTTGCAATAGGGCAACTCGAAAATACCATGAGGATTACTCAGGTGAAAAGGGATATAGCAAGAGCAAAAACAGTCCTAAAGGAAAGAGAGTTGCAAGGGAAGGAAAAAAGGTGAAAGAGAGAGGCCATAGAAGGACTCAAGTTGGAGTAGTTGTCAGTGATAAGATGGATAAGACTGTAGTCGTTCGGGTAGACAAGGTTTTAAAACATCCAATATACAAAAAGTATATTCAAAGAAGGGGTAAATACAAAGCCCATGATGAAAAGAATGAGTGTTCAGTAGGTGACCGGGTTTTAATAATTGAGAGTCGACCTTTAAGTAAAGAAAAGAGATGGAGAGTGTGTAAAACGCTGGAGAAGGCAGTTTGAATAAGAGATAAGAAAGAATTGGTTCTATGAGGTGCTAATAATGATTCAGATGCAGACAATTCTCAATGTTGCTGACAATTCTGGGGCGAAAAAGTTGTGCTGTATAAAAGTTTTGGGTGGGACAAGAAGGAAATATGCAAGCATTGGAGATATTATTGTCGTTTCAGTAAAAGAAGCTATCCCAAATTCTAAAGTAAAGAAAGGCGATGTGTCAAAGGCTGTGGTCGTTCGTACTGCCAAGGAGATAAGAAGGAAGGACGGGTCTTATATAAAATTTGATGATAATTCTGCTGTTCTTATCAATCCTCAAAGTGAGCCGATAGGTACCCGAATTTTTGGCCCAGTAGCACGGGAACTTAGAGCGAAGAAATTTACCAAGATTATATCACTGGCGCCAGAGGTGCTATGATTTTATTAAGAGTGGCCATTTTAAAATGAGTAAATTTTTCATGCGGCCTAAGAAGGATGTCAGCCTCGAAAAATACCCAGGGGAGGATGTTAAACGGAATTCAATAGGGTAAGTACTTATTTCACAGTGTAGAGTGCTATTATTTGAGAAAATGGCCATTTATGCATTGACACAAGAGAGGTTTTAATGTTGCAGACAAGATTCCATGTTAAAAAAGACGACACAGTAATGGTCATTGCTGGTAAAGAAAAAGGAAAGATGGGTAAGATTTTGAAGGTATTAACCAAGAGGAATCGTGTTATCGTTGAAAAGGTTAATTTTATCAAAAGGCATACAAGAGCATCACAAACCGGGAGAGGTGGAATAATCGAGAGAGAGGGGAGTATACATATATCTAATGTTTCTCTTATGTGCAAAAAATGTAACTCTCCCGTACGAACAAGAAAAAAAAATTTGGATGGAGGAAAGAAGGTTAGGATTTGCACTAAGTGCGAGGAAATTTTTGATAGATAAGAAAATTGTAGGAGATAAGGTAGGAGGTTGTGACTTTCGATGGCAAGGTTAAAAGATTTCTATATCAAAGAAGTAATTCCGACTTTAATGAAAGAGTATAATTATAAAAATCCAATGGAAGTTCCTAGGATTGAAAAGATAGTAGTAAATATGGGATTGGGAGATGCCATTCAGAATATTAAGCTCCTGGACTCTGCTGCCTTTGAATTGTCTTTAATAACTGGTCAGAAGCCTATTATTACCAGAGCCAGAAAGTCTATAGCTTCGTTTAAACTTAGAAAGGGTATGCCTATTGGTTGCATGGTAACTTTAAGAAGAGAAAAGATGTATGAGTTGCTTGACAGATTGGTTAATATTGCTCTTCCAAGGGTTCGAGATTTTAGGGGTGTAAGCAAGGAGTCTTTTGATGGGAGAGGAAATTACTCTTTAGGGATAAAAGAGCACATTATATTTCCAGAGATTGATTATGACAAGATTGACAGGGTAAAAGGTATGAATGTGGCTATTGTTACCACAGCCAATACTGATGAAGAAGCTAGGTCATTGTTGAGTTTAATGGGTGTTCCTTTCAAAAACTAAGCAGTGATTATCCAGAAACGAGTTGTTCTTCCCAAAGGTCAAAGGCGAAGATATAATATTTTGATGGAGAGTATGCGTGGCCAAGAAATCATTGATTGCTAAGGCTAAGAAAAAAAAGAAATTTCAAGTGAGACAGTATAATCGTTGTCCTATTTGTGGAAGGGCAAGGGGGTATTATAGAAAATTTGATATGTGTCGTATCTGTCTTCGAACATATGCATTAAGAGGAGAGATACCAGGAACCATTAAGTCTAGCTGGTAAAGGTACTTGATTAAAATCTGTTCCAGATTGCTTTAATATCAAATTTTGTAATAGTTTGGCTGACCATCACAAGGATTTAATGAGGTTTTATGAATATGAACAATCTTTTCTTTGTGACTTGAGTCATTGTGAAGATTCTACATTTGCTACCCAAAAATGTAAACAACTTACTTTAAAGTCTCCTCAAGTACGTTAGCCGTTTTAGCATTGCCCATATGAACCCTAAAAAAATGATTATTGTGTTAACTTAGAATAAAAGAATTTTTATCTTGATAATATTTATAATATTTCAGGAGTGCAATCAAAAAGCGCTTTAAAAAAGGAAATATTCCTTAAAATTAAACCAAATCATTATTTTGCTGGAAATTACAGGATAAAAATCCAATTATCGAAAATAATACTTATTAAATAAGGAGTTATAAAAGTGGTAATGACCGATCCTCTTGCGGATATGCTTACACGTCTTCGAAACGGCAGTAAGGCAAAATTCAAAAAGGTTGATATCCCATCATCTAATTTAAAGGTTTCTATTGCAAAGATATTGAAGGAAGAGGGGTATATAAAACACTATAATGTAGTACGAGATAAGAAACAAGGAGTCTTGATCGTTTATCTTAAGTATGATGAAGGGAAAAATGAGATTATCACTGGATTGAAAAGAGTGAGTAAGCCAGGCTGCCGAGTTTATGTAAGAAGTGACAAGATTCCAAAGGTGCTAAATGGCCTTGGTATAAATATTCTATCGACCCCAAAGGGAGTTTTGACAGATAAGAAGGCTAGAGAATTGAATGTTGGAGGAGAGTTGCTCTGTTCTATTTGGTAGACTTTAAATCTGGATTTCTATCGAGGTGGAAAATATATAGCGGAATATTTCTTTAAGGAGAATGAAGATGTCACGAATTGGTAGACAGCCAATCCCTGTTCCAAAAGGAGTTGAGATAACTCTTAAAGGGGCCAGCGTAAAGATAAAGGGACCTAAAGGAGAACTGAGCCAGTCTATAAACGAGAGAATAAATCTATCATATGATAACGAAAAAATACTGGTTGATAGAATAAATGATAACAAAAAAGACAAGGCCCTTCAGGGACTCACTCGTAGTCTTATCTCCAATATGGTGAAAGGTGTAACAAAGGGTTTTGAAAAAAAACTTAATATTGTTGGGATTGGATATCGAGCAGAGTTGAAAGGCAATATGTTGAACCTGAATTTGGGATACTCACACCCAATAGAGTTTTTACTTCCTAAGGGGATTAATGCAACGGTCGAAAAACAAGTGAATATAACAATTGAAGGGATAGATAAGCAATTGGTTGGAGAGGTCGCAGCAAAGATCAGATCGTTTAAGACGCCAGAGCCATATAAAGGTAAGGGTATTTTATACTCGGATGAAAAGATTCGACGAAAGATTGGCAAGGCCGGAATAAAATGAGGTGTGAATAGATATGGCTTCAAGAAAATCTAAAGAGCTAGCAAGGTTAAGACGGAAAAAAAGAGTTAGAAAGAAAATTAAGGGGACAAATGATAGACCCAGACTCTGCGTATTTAGATCTGCTAAACATATTTATGCTCAGGTGATTGATGATATGAAAGGCGAAACTCTAGCATCTGCTTCATCGATTTCAAGAGAAATTCGGGATGAGTTGAAATCTAGTGGCAATATAGAGGCAGCGAAGAAGATTGGAGCATTGGTTGCTAAGAATTCTTTAGAGAGGAATATCAAGCAAGTCGTCTTTGATCGGAATGGGTACAAATATCATGGCAGGGTTAAGGCTTTGGCTCTAATGGCTAGAGAGAAGGGGCTTATATTTTAGTTTATGAGAAGGGAACTAAAAAAGTAAAGGAGAAGGTAATTGCCAATTATTAATTCTGATGAATTGGAATTGATGGATAAAGTTGTTCACATCAATAGGGTTGCCAAGGTAGTTAAAGGTGGAAGGAGATTTAGTTTCAGTGCTTTAGTTGTTATTGGGGATGGAAATGGCATTGTAGGAAGTGGATTAGGTAAGGCGAATGAGGTTCCAGAGGCTATTAGAAAGGGTATAGATCGAGCAAAAAAGAGTCTTATACAGATCCCTATAATAAACAATACTATTCCGTATCAGGTTATAGGCCGATATGGCGCTGGTAGTGTTCTTTTAAAGCCTGCATCTAAAGGAACAGGCATTATTGCAGGAGGAGCTGTTAGAGCAGTTATAGAGTCTGTTGGGATCGAAAATATTCTGACAAAATGCTTAGGTTCACATAACCCGCATAACGCTGTAAAGGCCACTTTACAAGGTTTAAGCCAACTTCGAAGCCCTGAGGATATAGCAAAGCGGCGGAATAAAGAGTTAAGCGAAATTGTATGATAGAAGCTTTACATAATATATTGACTCAGCTCGGGATATTTCTTAATTAATGTTTCTTAACTCCTAAAAACTGTTTTTAATGAATCATTATTTATCTTTTTTATCTAATGATAAATTCGAAAGGTAATGATTATGATTTTCTTTAGTGAATAGAGCAGGGTTTATAATACAAAGATTCAAGTATGAATCGAGTCACATGGAAAAGACTTGTTTTGTTAGAATCATAAGATCCTGAAACCTTCTTAAGATGTCTTAAAGATTAAAAAATATTTTTAGTTAAGATGAATAGGACTTTAGACAGGGTACAAAAAGAGCGCAATACTTTAGAGAAGGAAACTTTTTATGGATACAAAGGAGCTTAGAGTAATTTTAAAAAAAAGTGGTATAGGTAGACCTAAAAAGCATAAACAAACATTAGTTGGACTAGGTTTGACTAAATTGAATAAGACGGTAACCCTTAAAGATACAAATGAAGTTCGAGGAATGATAAAAAAAGTAATACATTTGGTTGAGGTTAATGAGCCATGAGATTGAATGAATTAAAGCCATCTACAAGGCTTAGGAAACAAAGAAAGAGAGTTGGCAGAGGCCAAGGTTCGGGACATGGGTCGACTTCATGCCGAGGAACAAAAGGACAGAAATCTCGCTCTGGTAGCGCTACTCGTCCTGGGTTTGAAGGGGGACAGATGCCTCTTAAGCGGAGGCTTCCAAAGAGAGGTTTTACAAATATATTTAAAAAGAAATATGCTTTAGTAAATATTAAAGACCTTAATATATTTGAAGAAGGTACTCTAGTAGATAAAGAGGTTCTGAGTAAATGTGGGCTAATAAAAGGAAGATATGATGGCATCAAAGTATTGGGGGATGGTGAGATAAAGTACCCAATTATATTGAAGGTTCACAGACTCAGCAAGAATGCAAAAGACAAGATAGAGGCCGCTGGTGGCAAGGTTGAGGTAGTTTAATTGATAGGTGGTTTTCAAAATATACCCAAGATACCTGAATTAAAGAATAGGATACTTTTTACCCTATTCTTTTTAACAATCTATCGGATTGGTGTACATGTTCCAACTCCTGGTATTGACAGGGATGCTTTATCATCTTTTTTTGCACAAGCACAAGGGACCCTTTTGGGCCTATTCGATATGTTTTCAGGTGGGGCATTAGAGAATCTGTCTGTATTTGCATTGGGTATTATGCCCTATATTAGCGCCTCGATTATTTTACAGCTCCTTACTGTAGTGAGTCCTCATCTGGAGAAGTTGTCCAAAGAGGGGGAGGCTGGAAGAAGAAAGATTACCCAATATACGAGATATGGCACAGTTATACTGAGTATTATACAGGGCTTTGGTATAAGTGTTGGACTGGAAAGGATGACTGGACCTGCTGGAGAGTTGATAGTACTTAACCCTGGTTTATCATTTAAGCTAATGACAGTGATTAGTCTAACAGCTGGAACAGCATTTATAATGTGGATTGGTGAGCAGATTACAGAACGTGGGATTGGAAATGGTATTTCATTGATAATTTTTGCAGGCATTGTTGCACGATTACCTGCTGCAATTATTAATACGCTACGGCTTTTAAAAACAGGGGAGATGACCATTTTTATCGTTTTGCTGATTGTAGTGATGATGGTTGTTGTTGTTGGGGTTATCGTTTTTGTTGAAAGAGGGCAACGGCGCCTTCCTGTACAATATGCAAAGAGGGTAATGGGGAGAAAGATGTATGGAGGACAGAGTACCCATTTACCTCTTCGAGTCAATACAGCAGGGGTTATACCGCCAATTTTTGCCTCCTCGATTTTAATGTTTCCCTTGACTATCGCTAATTTCATGCCCAAAGCATGGATAGAACTCCATCCATGGTTTCAAAATATCATTGACAGCTTAGGGCCAGGCAGGTTGATTTATAATCTATTATATGTAGGTTTTATCATCTTTTTTTGTTATTTTTATACAGCGGTCACCTTTAATCCCGTTGATGTTGCAGATAACATGAAGAAATATGGGGGCTATATTCCGGGTATAAGACCAGGTAAAAAGACAGCTGAATATATTGATAGAGTTCTTACAAGAATAACCCTTGGGGGTGCTATTTATGTTTCAGCTGTATGTATTTTACCTACAATACTTATCAGTAGGTTTAATGTTCCTTTTTATTTTGGGGGGACTGCATTGTTGATTGTGGTTGGAGTTGCCATGGATACGGTAACACAGATTGAGTCTCATTTGCTTACAAGGCATTATGAAGGATTTTTAAAAAAGGCTAGGTTAAAAGGACGTCGATAAAATAAATAGTTAACCACTGTTCATCCGTAAGTGATTAGATTTTTGCTCCAAGTCAATGAGGGATGAAGAAGAACAATCAACGTCTTGATTAGAGAATAATAGTCTAATCATTCCAAAGAACGTGCGTGTAGAATATCCAAAAAGATCTTTTTGGATGAACGTTGATATTTTAAGGAAGGTTTTTTATGAAACTTATATTAGTGGGGCCACCCGGTTCTGGAAAGGGTACACAAGCCAAAATGTTAATTGAAATGTACAGTATACCTCAGATTTCTACTGGTGACATCCTTAGAGAAGCGGTAAAAGAGGGTTCTCCTTTGGGCAAGAAGGCAAAGGTCTTAATGGATAAAGGTTCCTTAGTTCCAGATGAACTTGTGGTAGGAATCATCGAGGAGAGGTTAAAAAAACCTGATTGTAAAGGGGGATTTATCCTAGATGGGTTTCCTCGGACAGTTGCTCAGGCTGAGGCCCTTGACTCTATAATGGAAAAAATGAATTTAGAGATTGACCACTTGCTCAACATTGAAGTAGACGATAGGGAGTTGTTAAAGAGACTCACCGGACGGAGAACCTGTAAGAGTTGTGGAAGAGGATATCATATTATCTTCGATCCACCTACAAAAGAAAATGTATGCAATGAGTGTGATGGAGATCTTTATCAGAGAGACGATGATAAAGAGGGTACAATAAAAAGTAGACTTAAGGTTTATCATGATCAAACTGCGCCTGTAGTTGATTTTTATAAGAAAAAGAATCTGTCTAGGACTATAAATGGGTTTGGGAAAATAGACGAGGTTTTTACTAGGATTACAGATTCTATTAATAAAGGATAGGTACCCATAAAAGAGGTTCTTATGCCTAAAGAAGAGGCCATTGAAGTAGAAGGAACTGTTTTGGAGACTTTGCCCAATGCCATGTTTCGCGTTGAAATGGAAAACGGGCACAAGGTATTGGCTCACATATCAGGGAAGATGAGAATGCATTTTATTAAGATACTTCCTGGTGACAGGGTTACAGTTGAGTTATCTCCTTATGATTTAAATAGAGGAAGGATTACTTACCGTTCAAAATAGTCCTCATCATAATAAATAAAAGTAATGACTATTGACTAAACTCCGAACATAAGGACTAGTGTCAATTTTTAAATAATGGGATAATAATATAAAGGATGTATTGAATTCCCTCTTTTTTTAGGATTGATACAGTGCTCATAATGTTTTTGGAACGAAATTAATAATCATTTAAAGAATTTTTTTTTGTATCAAATATAACAGGAATGTTGTGAATCCATTTGCTTCCTTCATTTACTGAAAGACTCAGATAAATGATAATACTACCATTTATCTGAGTCTTTCGTGTGAATTTTTAGGATATGTCTGGAACCTGAGTCTTAGATAGTCTAAAAAGACAGGGCTTTTTTTCAAATGGTGATGAGGTAAATATGAAGGTGAAGACTTCAGTAAAGAAAAGATGTGATAAATGCAAGGTAATCAGGCGTAAAGGTGTAGTTAGGATAATTTGTGAAAATCCTAGGCACAAACAAAGACAAGGTTAGTGCATGTTCATACATAAATGAATAAATTTTGTTCCAGATCAAAACAGGGTAAGAGATTAAAATCCGAGACTGATGGCAGATAAATATTGCTTTTCTTTTCGAATCCCTATAGGGGTTTTCAAAGTGAAACTTCAAAGAGTAAATGTAAAGATCCGGAAAAATGGCCATTTATGGATGATCAATAGGTAAGGAGGTATAGAGATTGGCAAGAATTGCTGGGATTGATTTGCCTAAAGGCAAGAGGATAGAGATTGCCTTGACTTACATCTATGGTATTGGGAGGCCTACATCAAGGGATATCCTTGAGAAGGCAGGGGTTGATTTTAATATAAAATCACATAAGATTACAGAGGCTGACGTAATTAAGATAAGGGATATCATAGATCATGAATATAAGGTCGAGGGTGACCTGCGGATGGAAATTTCTACGAACATAAAGAGATTAATGGATTTAGGGAGTTACCGAGGATTGCGTCATAGGCGTTCTTTACCTGTTAGAGGACAGAGAACCAGCACCAATGCAAGGACAAGAAAGGGGCCTCGTAAGGCTATAGGGGGCCGAAGAAAATAGGAGGCTCGATGGCGAGACAGAGTAAGAAAGGTACAAAGAAAAAAAGAGAAAAGAAAAATATTCAGGACGGTATAGCTCATATTCAAGCAACTTTTAATAATACTATAATAACAATTACGGATCTGTCCGGAAATGTAATTGCCTGGTCTAGTGCAGGGACTCAAGGGTATAAAGGTTCAAGGAAGAGTACTCCCTTTGCTGCGCAGCTGGCCGCTGAAGATGCATCTAAAAAAGCAATGGAGCATGGGGTCAAGAATATCGAGGTCTACATAAAAGGGCCGGGGGCGGGGCGAGAATCGGCATTAAGAACCTTACAGGCTATGGGGTTTAATGTTAGTCTAATCATGGATGTTACTCCTATTCCTCATAATGGGTGTCGTCCACCAAAGAGACGAAGAGTATAAAGGAGGCATGCTTTGGCACGATACACTGGGTCTGTTTGTAGATTGTGCAGGAGAGAGAATTTAAAATTATACTTAAAAGGTGATAGATGTTATTCAGATAAATGTGCTATTGAAAGGAGAAATTACCCCCCAGGTCAGCATGGAAAAGGACGTTCTAAGTACTCTGATTATGGGATACAGCTTCGTGAAAAGCAGAAGGTAAAAAGAATATACGGTATTCTAGAAAATCAATTTCGATTGTACTTTAAGAAGGCTGAGAGAATGAAGGGAATAACCGGTGATAATCTGTTACTTCTTTTGGAAAGAAGGATGGATAATATAGTTTTTCGTTTAGGATTTGCTAGTTCCCGCAGTGAAGCCAGGCAATTAGTCAGGCATGGGCACTTTTTGGTGAACGGAAAAAGAGTGGATATTCCTTCTTATTTGATAAGTCAAGGAGAAACCATAGAAGTCAGGGAAAAGAGCAAGAAAATACCGAGGGTTGTTGAATCGTTAGAAGCCGTTGCACGTCGTGGAGTACCACATTGGCTCGAATTGGACGATAAAAAAATAACAGGAAAGGTACTTTTACTGCCTTCTAGAGAGGATTTGACGATGCCAATTAAGGAGCAGTTGATTGTAGAGCTCTATTCAAAATAGGATTTTACTTTTTTAATTAGATCATAGAACATTTAGAATAAAGAGATGCTGGCCATTTCTTCGATAGTAGCGAAGCCAATCTTTATCATTTAACACGTTCACATAATATGGAGTGAGAATGCATATTAACTGGCATGGATTAATAAGACCAAAGAGACTAGAGATGGACACTGAGATATCGACGAATTCTTATGGTAAGTTTGTAGGGGAACCTTTTGAGAGAGGATTTGGGATTACTCTGGGGAATTCATTACGAAGGATTTTATTGTCTTCCCTTGTTGGTACGGCTATTACTTCTGTAAGAATCGAAGGAGTCCTCCATGAGTTTTCAACGATCCCTGGGGTAAGGGAAGATGTTACCGATATTATCCTTAATCTAAAAGAGGTTCTTTTAAGACTGCACACTGAAGGCCCTGAAATAGTCAAGATTGACATCGATAAAGAAGGCGAAGTCAAGGCCTCTAATATTATTACGAATAACAATGTGGAAGTCTTAAATCCTGATTTACATATTGCTACCTTGGCTAAAAATGCCAAGCTTAAAATGGAGATGGAAGTTAAAAGAGGAAGGGGATATGTTCCTGCAGAGAAGAATAAACAGGAAGAAGATCCTATAGGTGCGATCCCAATTGATGCAATCTTTTCTCCGGTTAAGAAAGTTAATTATGTTGTGGGTCACGCGAGATTAGGTCAAAGAGCAGACTATGATAAAATTACAATAGAAGTCTGGACAGATGGAAGTATATTACCAGAGGATGCAATTGCGTATGCTGCAAAGATATTGAAAGATCAAATGGACGTCTTTATAAACTTTAATGATTTTGAAGAGCAAAAAGTAGAAGAAGAGATCATCGGAGATGAAGTTAAGGAATCGGTTGTCAATGAAAACCTTTACAGAAGTATAGAAGAACTGGAACTTTCAGTTCGTTCATCCAACTGTCTTAAGAATGCCAATATAAAATATATTGGAGAACTGGTTCAGAAAACAGAGGCCGAGATGCTCAAGACGAGAAACTTTGGGAGAAAATCCTTAAACGAGATAAAAGAGATTTTACAAGATATGGGATTATCCCTTGGCATGAAATTGCAGGGTTTTGAACCTCAGGATAAACCTACTGATAATATAGAGGAATCGATAGAATGAGACATCAAAAAGCAGGGAGAAAATTAGGGCGTACTTCTAGCCATCGAGATGCTATGCTTCGAAATATGACCACATCTTTCTTTAAACATGAGAGGATAGAAACTACAGATGCCAAGGCAAAAGAGTTGCAAAAGATTGTAGAAAAGATGGTTACTCTTGGAAAGAAAGGTGATTTGCATTCAAGAAGGCAGGTTTTAAGGGTTATATATGATAAGGAAGTGATCAAGACTCTGTTTGATACAATCACTCCCCGGTATCATGATAGAAATGGTGGATATACAAGGATTATTAAGATAGGGAGAAGGCGCGGTGATAATGCCCCTCTTTCAATTATTGAACTAATTACTGATGAAAAGATATCGAAACCAAAGAAGAAATCTTATGATAAAAAGAAGAAGTAGAGGGACATTGATCAGTTGTGATCGTGAGATCAGTCAGTACCTTTAGTTATCAAGATACAATAGGATTTTAGCATAGAGGGTACAGAGATCCAAACAAAGTAGATAATGTAAAAAAGTAACTTCCATAAGGCAAGGTAAAACTTGCCTTTTTTATTTTATAAATATATATATTTCTTTTAATTAAAGTGCTTGATTTTTAACAGGTATTGTTTTACTATGAATATTGTTAAATGAGAAGAAGGGGGGGGGGGTAAGCAAAAGGATGCAAGAAAAGGATAGAGGTGCCCTCAGTTGTTCATAAGATTTGTTTTCGTTTCGATCTTCATAACAGATTAGTGTATATATCTATATAAGGGAATGGGTTTATACCCGCAAGGGAGGTAAATGAAAACAGATCCGAAGGAGAATTTTCTTCTTTGTGCTCATGCCGCTTTGAATAAAAAAGCTGTAAATTTAGTAATATTAGAGATCAAAGAATTAACTTCTGTTGCTGATTACTTTATAATATGTGGTGGGCAATCGGATAGACAGGTTCAAGGGATTGCTTCCTCGATAGAAGAAATTATGAAAAAAAAAGGTGTTTACCCCTTAGGAATTGAAGGCTTTAGAGAAGCGAAATGGATATTGCTCGATTATAATGATGTAATTGTACACGTATTCTATGAGCCGATAAGAGAATTTTATGATTTAGAGGGACTCTGGGTTGATGCTCCAAGGATTGAGGTTAATGCTGCTTGATGTCCTTTTAGATTTTTTCTTTCCAACAATATGCTTTGTCTGCAGAAAAGACATTGCTCCTACGCAAAATGTCTGTAAAATATGTTCTTCTCATATAAAGTATATTTCCTCTCCGTTATGCGTACAGTGCGGCATCCCATTTCTCACTAAAGCTGGAAGGGATCACTTTTGCGGAGCCTGCTTAACCTCTAAGATATATTTTAATAAAGCCCGAGCCGTTGGATATTATGAAGGAGTACTACAAGAGGAGATCCATCAGTTTAAGTTTAATAAGAAAACATTTTTGGCCAAACATTTGGGCGCATTAATGGCGAATTATGAACTTGATTCTTTCGATTTAGATTCTTACGATTTTATAATTCCTGTTCCACTCCATTTTAAAAGGTTGAGAGAAAGAGGATTTAACCAGGCCCTATATTTGTCTAGATATGTTGGAAAGAGATACGATATTCCTGTTGATTTTAAAAATCTGAAAAGGACGAGGTGGAGAGGCCCACAGGTCAATTTAGGTAAGGCAGAAAGAGAAAGGAATGTTAACGGAGCCTTTGTTCTTTATAATAAGAATAGGTTTAGAGGTAAGGATGTTTTATTAATAGATGATGTTTTTACAAGTGGGGCAACCGTAAATGAATGCGCAAAAGTACTAAAAAAAGCTGGAGTATCAAGTGTCGATGTGTTTACCTTATCAAGAGCAATATAAACACTTTTAATCAATGGGTAGTGTCCGTCGAGAAATGAGCAATTTTGTCTAATGGCAAGGAAGACAAAGATTTTAACATTCTATTGAATATGACTTTGCATTTCATAGTACAAGCAGAAATATATGGTCATATTTCTAACCTGTCACAGAGATTGAACAAGATGGCCATTAATTGATAGACGCTCCTTTTGAATTTGATCAGATATGGAGTTTAGATGAAGATAGGAGAGGTTTTTGATTTAGTGAGCGATGATCTGAAGAGGGTCGAAGCTGAACTTTCGAAAAATGTTATGTCTCAGGTACCTTTGATCCCTAAAGTGGGGGAGTATATCCTCACCAGTGGAGGGAAGAGATTTAGACCCATGATTTTAATCCTTTCAGCGAAACTCTGTGGTTATACAGGTATCCAGCATATTTTTATTGCAAGTATCTTTGAGTTTATCCATACAGCTACCCTGCTTCATGATGATGTTATAGACAAGGCTGAAGTGAGAAGGGGAGCATCTTCAGTGAATTCGCTTTGGGGAAATGAGACAAGCGTATTGATGGGGGATTATTTTTTTTCTAAGTCTTTCTCTTTGATGATGCGTGTTGGGGATTTAAAAGTAATGAAGATTCTCTCTGATGCTACAACGTGTTTGGCTGAAGGTGAGATTATGGAATTAATGAAATGTAAGGATCCCTATATTACGGAGGAGGAATATATCTTTATAATTAGGATGAAAACAGCGGTACTGATCTCATCAGCCTGCAGGGTGGGGGCAATTCTGGGTAATGCACCCTTAAAAGAGGAAAAGGCATTAGAGAGGTTTGGATTAAATTTGGGTATTGCTTTTCAATTGATTGATGACATGCTTGATTATATTTCTACTGAGAATGAATTCGGTAAGACGATTGGGAAGGATTTATGTGAAGGAAAGATCACTTTGCCTTTAATATATACATTAGAGGTTTGCAGTCCCTCTGATAGAGAGGAGATAATAAGGGTAATTGAAACGGATGAACAAAAAGAGCAGGATGTATCTGCAGTGATTAACCTGGTAAAATATTACAAAGGCCCGGAACATACATATAAAAGAGCGGAAGGTTATATCAAAGCAGCAAAGGACTATATGCGATGTTTTGATTCTTTTAAAGAGAAAGATGCCCTTTTGGCAACAGCAGATTATGTTATTGAGAGGAAGTGGTAAGTATACAATTTTATTTAAAGAGAAGGACGTTGAAGGTGAAAGGATTTATTGCTTATGGGTAAAGAGAATCATGTCTGAAGAAGATTTTCATCTTAGTACAGCATTAGAAGGAATCGAAAGAAGTAATAGGTTAAGAATTATTATGCTAATTACGTTTTTTTTTCTGGGGAATGGGTTGAAGCTTGGACAATTAGCCCCTATTCTAAATGCCCTTTTTTATTCTAATAGTAATATGGCTTTTAACGGTTTTTTATTTTAAGGTACTTTATTAAAAAGCAAAGGTTTGTTTCAATAGTTGAATCCATCCATTTCAGATACTATATCTTTGAGATACTGCTGTTAACGATGATTATCTATTTCATTGGTTCTGCTGAGACACTAGGTATAATACTATATGTGTTTACTATCTTCTCTGCAAATACAAAAATTCACAAAGAAAAAGCTATGATTGTAGGGATCATCGCTACTATTAGTTATATCTTTTAGTGCTTTTTGATTACTTTAGCCTTATTCCTCATAAAACCTTATCCCCTTTTGAGACAGAGTATTACCAAAATCACCCCTATGTAATAACTAAATTGTTTGCATCTTTGGGGGGCTTATGTCTGGTTACATATACATGTAGCAATATTGCTAGATATGCTCAGAAAGAAAAGAAAAAAGTATGAACAAAAAGTCATTGAAAGAACTGAGAAGTTGAAGGAGTCAGAGGAGAAGTACAGGAGTTTAGTAGAGAAATCCTTCGATGGGATATATGTTTTGTAGGATAATGTCTGTAGATTTGCTAATAGGAGATTAATACAGATGAGCGGATATACAGAAGTAGAGTTGAAGAATATGGATTTTAGAAAGCTGCTCGCTCCAGAGAGCCTTGAACTGGTTTCAGAAAGGGGATTAAAGAGGTTAAAAGGAGAAAAGGTTCGCGAATAGTATGAATTTGTGGGATTGAAAAAATGGGGAGAAAATGAATATAGAGATTTCTTCTACTGATATCAATTATATGGGCCGGCTAGCGGTTCAAGCCGATGTTAGAGATATAACAAGGAGGGAGAGGCTGGAGGAAGAGAAAAAGGCAAAACTTGAAGAATTACAAAAGTGGCATAAACTGACAATTGACAGGGAATTAAATATGGTTGAATTGAAGAAGAGTTTGAAAGAGCTGAAAGATAGGAGGGCGTAATTGGTCGATTCAATAGTAGGGCTGAAGAGGACTCATAACTGCGGACAGTTAGGGACTGAAGAAATTAATAGCGAGGTTGTCCTTATGGGATGGGTTCATCGCAGAAGAGATCATGGAGGCTTGGTATTTGTCAACCTGCGTGACAGGTATGGAATTACACAGGTTGTCTTTAGCCCGGATGTAGATAAGGATTCACATAATCGGGCATCTCAAATTCGAGGTGAATACGTTATCGCTGTTAAAGGGCAGGTTTCTAAGAGACCTGAGGGGACTGAAAACCCCAGGTTGTCTACTGGACAAATAGAGGTATACGCAAAAGAGCTTCGGATACTCAATCATGCGAAAACCCCTCCCTTTCATATTGAAGAAGGTATGGACGTCTCTGAAGATATTCGTCTCAAATACAGGTACTTGGATTTAAGGAGGAGAAGCCTTCAGGAGAATTTCATCATCAGGAATAATGCGGCAAGGTCGATAAGGGATTATCTTTATAAAGAAGGTTTTTTGGAGGTTGAGACCCCTTTCTTAACCAAGAGTACTCCTGAAGGGGCCAGAGACTATCTGGTTCCAAGCAGGGTAAATCCTGGAAATTTTTATGCATTACCTCAATCTCCTCAGCTATTTAAGCAATTGTTGATGGTAGGAGGGTTTGACAGGTATTTTCAGGTTGTAAAGTGTTTTCGAGATGAGGATCTGAGGACAGACAGACAACCTGAATTTACACAGATTGACATGGAGATGTCCTTTGTTGACCAGGAAGAAGTGATGAGGATTACAGAGGGCATGATCTCCTCGATATTTAAAGAGGTCTTAAATATCAAAATAGAGATACCGTTTAAGAGGTTAACCTTTGATGAGGCCATAGCGAGATATGGAGTAGACAATCCAGACACAAGGTTTGGTTTGGAATTGATAGATACCTCCGATATATTTGAGGGGTCTCATTTCAGGATCTTTGCAGATACGATTACGAAAGGCGGGGTTGTTAAAGCGATCAATGCTAAAGGATGCTCCGGCTTTTCCAGGAAGGATTTAGACAACCTTTCAGAACTTGCTGAGATTTATGGTTCTAAAGGAATGACATGGCTAAAGTATGAATCTGCTTCATGGAAATCTCCTATAGAGAAGTTCCTGAGCAATTCAGAAAAGCGGGCGATATCAGAAAGAGTTCAATTATCAGAAGGGGACCTGTTGATTTTTATAGCAGATAAACATCATATAGCGAGTGAGGCATTGGGGCGTATACGACTCAATATCGGGGAAAGGTTGAAGATTATTAAACAGGGTATATTTGATTTTACCTGGATTGTAAATTTTCCCCTTCTTGAGTATGATAATAATGATATGCGATATACAGCAAGGCATCACCCCTTCACCGCACCCTTTGATGAGGACATACCAAAACTGAAGACAAATCCCTATAAGGTGAGGGCCAAGGCGTATGACCTTGTTTTAAATGGTTCTGAGATTGGGGGAGGAAGCATAAGAATATTTCAAAGTGATTTACAATCAGCGGTTTTTAGCGTTTTAAATATCGAGGAAGAAGAGGCGCAAACAAAGTTTGGCTTCTTGTTGGACGCATTGAACTATGGAGCGCCCCCCCATGGTGGGATTGCTATTGGTTTTGATCGTCTTGTTATGGCCCTATGTGGAGATAAACCGATTCGAGATGTGATTGCCTTTCCAAAGACGCAGAAGGCCACTTGTTTGATGTCAGGGGCACCTTCAAAGGTTGATAGCGCACAACTCGCAGAATTGTCTTTAAGACTGAGTATTGCAAAGTAAGTAGAAGTTCAGCTTTTTGAAGAGAGTTGCATCAAAGACGCTCAGACAGTACAAGCATTAAAATTTGACCATCGTTGATTCTTGATGATAGCGTTCTATTTCATAGTGCTTCAATGATGCAAAGGTAAAAAACTTATTTGTCCTGTTCCTGAAGGATTTTTTTTGTTTCTTCTATCTCCTTTTGGGTAACACTGTTCCGCAGTTTTTCCATTTTCTTCATTACTTTAGAAAAGCGTATGCCTTCTGATGCACTGATCCATTCAAGCTGTAATCGTTCAGGCCTGATGCCTAATATCTCCATCTTTTTCCGAATCTTCTTTACCCTTTTCTCTGTCCAGTGATTCGCATCGATATAGTGACAATCCCCAAAGTGACATCCAGAAACCAGGACTACAGGAGCACCTTTTCTAAAGGCTCTCCAGATAAATTTTTTGTCTACCCTGCCACTGCACATAGTGCGTATCAAACGAACCTGTGAAGGATACTGCAAACGGGATACTCCAGCATAATCAGCACCGGCATAAGAGCACCAGTTACACGCAAATGTTACTAATTTCTGTTTAGGGTTCTCCTCTAATAATGAATCGATCTGCTCCTCTATCTGGCTGTCTGTATAATGCTTCATTGTGATGGCATCGCTAGGACATTCTGCTGCGCATGTACCACATCCCATGCAGGCAACCTGATTTATCTGTGCAGGTATATTATTCTCCTTATCTGTTATAATGGCATTGTATGGACACACATGAACACATATCCCGCAGATATTACACTTTTCCCTATCTACTAAAGCGGTTATCGCCTCTGTGGTTATTTCACCACTGCTCATAAGACGCATTGCCCGAGAAGCCGATGCAGAGGCCTGCGTAACAGAGTCTTTAATGTCCTTGGGACTTTCCGAGCATCCAGCAAAAAATATGCCCTTAGTTGCAGAATCAACCGGCTGCAATTTGGGATGGGCTTCCATGTAGAAACCATCCGAGGTTTTCTGCAGGGTTAACATTTCCTGTATCTTTTGGGCATCTTCATGTGGTTTTACCCCCAAAGATAATACTACCATATCAACTTCGTATTCTTCGAGTTTGTTAGTGGCGGTATTTTCTACTGAAAGGATTAGATTCTTTGTGCCAGGATCCTCCCTTATCTGACCGGGAAGCCCTCGAATATAGTTGACCCCTACGCCTTTGCTCCTTCGGAATAGATCTTCAAACCCCTTACCAAATGCCCTTATATCTATATAAAACACCTTTAAGTCTATATCAGGGTAGTGTTCTTTAAGGATTAAGGTATCTTTTACAGTATTCATGCAACAAATATTACTGCAGTAAGACCCCCCTTTTTTAACAGAGCGAGAACCCACACATTGAATGAAGGCTACTGAACTGGGAACCTTACGATCAGTCATACGGATCATCTCTCCCTTTGTTGGGCCGCCAGCATTAATGAGCCTTTCGAACTCCATGCTCGTTATAACATTTTCATAACGTGTATACCCATATTCATCCATGTCTCGTGGATCATATATCTCCATTCCAGTGGCAACGATAATCGTTCCTACAGTAAATTCGACCTCCTGATCCTTCATGTCAAAATCAATACAGCCCTTCTCACACACCTGAATGCATTTGTTGCATATGATCGGATCTTTTCCCAGGCACTCTTCTTGATTAATAGCATATGACGATGGTATTGCCTGAGGAAAGGGAATAAATATCGCTTTGCGTGAAGAAAGCCCTATATCGAACTCGTTGGGGATAACAACAGGACATTCTTTAGTACAATCACCGCATGCAGTACATTCATTCTCATCCACAAGACGGGCTCTTTTATTAATCTTTACATTAAAGTTTCCTATGTACCCCTTTATCGATTGAATCTCACTCAGGGTAAATATCTTTATGCGGGGATGTCGACCGACATCCATCATCTTTGGCCCCAGTATTCAGATGGAACAGTCTATTGTAGGAAAGGTCTTATCGAGTTGAGCCATAATCCCGCCGATACTGGAATTCTTCTCCACCAGATATACTTGATAACCATTATCCGCCAGATCCAGTGCTGCCTGAATACCTGCTATACCGCCCCCTATTACAAGCGAAGATTTCGTGACAGATACCTTCTGCTCTTCCTGAGGTTCGAGCTTCCGAGCCCTTGATACTGCCATCTTTACAAGATCCTTGGCCTTCTTTGTGGCCTCCTGTGGATGGTCGCTATGAACCCAGCTACACTGCTCCCTGATATTGGCCATCTCCATCAAGTAAGGATTTAATCCTGCCCCTATACAGGCCCTGCGAAAAGTAAGCTCGTGTAACCTCGGCGAACAGGATGCCACAACTATTCGATTCAAGTTGTGCTCTTTAATATCATCTTGAACCAACTGCTGGCCCTGTTCTGAGCAGATGTATTGGTTATCTTTTGAAACAACAACATCCGCCAAATTCGAAGCAAAACTAGCTACATCGTTACAATCGACAGAACCTGCTATGTTGGACCCACAATGACAGATGTATACTCCAATCCTCAATTCTTCCTCTGAACTAGAAATCTCAGCCATCAAACACACTCCTAAATATTGATTAATATACGCTTAAAGTATAGAATAAATATGAGAAAAATACAAGGGGTTAAGTTTGTTTTTTTGACACACATAATGGGATCTTATAAATAAGATAATTTTATATATTTTAAAAAATAAACTTATAAAGTATAGAATAAATATGAGAAAAATACAAGGGGTTAAGTTTGTTTTTTTTTGACACATATAATACGATTGTTGAACAGACCCGCTAGCGCGGGGGAAGGTAATAGAAAGGCCGCGACAACAGCGAGATAAGGTCTAAATGGAAGCGACAATACAGAAGATATTCGACACAGGATACGACGCTTATCAA
>JAXHVA010000003.1:38295-99360 GCA_034189035.1 Thermodesulfobacteriota bacterium | reverse complement strand
TTGGAAAAGACCTCATGGAGGTATCAATGTGCAAACTCCAATACTAAAACTCTACAAAAGGCTCAAAAACTATAATAACTCTCTCCCTGTGGTTATAGAAAAACTAGCCGCTTATTTTTTTTGCCAGAACCTTTGTGCTTGACATGTATTTGCTTAATACATTTTTTAGCCCGATAAAAGGAATTGACCTCCTCTGTTCATTCTGCTAGACTTTTATAATGACAATACGAACAGTTCTACAATTGTCTGAGAGGCCTCTTTCCAACAGGCTGTTAGCGTTATTATACAGAAATGTCGCTCTGTAATATTAGACGCATCATATCAAAAATAACTCTATTTTAAGTCGAATCGGCTCAGATGAAAAACGCGGGGGGAAAAAACAAACTCATCATAATTGGTGGAGGACTGGCAGGTTGTGAAGCCGCATGGCAGGCAGCCAACAAAGGGGTTTCTGTTATTCTCTTCGAGATGAAGCCTAAGAGATTCTCGCCTGCTCATTTATCCGAAGATCTTGCCGAACTCGTATGCAGCAACTCCTTACGTTCAAACTCTTCAGAAAACGCTTCAGGGCTCCTCAAAGAAGAGATGCGAAAAATGGACTCTGTCATATTAAAGGCTGCGGATGAAACCAAGGTTCCAGCAGGAAGCGCATTGGCTGTTGACCGGCAGGGGTTTTCGAGAACCATTACCAAGACACTCAACAGCAACGATAATATAGAGATTATTCGTGAAGAGATAAGGAGTATCCCCTCAGAAGCCATGACAGTCATCGCTACAGGGCCTCTTACATCTGAAGCCCTTGCAAAAGAGATTCAAAGCCTTATTGGTGAGGATTACCTCTATTTCTATGATGCGATCGCCCCGATTGTTGAAACCGACTCTATCAATTTTGATACGGCTTACAGGGCTTCTAGATATGGAAAGGGTGGGGATGACTATATAAATTGCCCGATGACAAAAAAGCAATACACCCTCTTTATTAATGCACTTTTAAATGCCGAGAAGATGCCTGTCAAAAAAATAGACAAACCGGTTGCCTTCGAAGGATGTATGCCCATTGAGGTGATGGCACAAAGAGGGAAAGATACATTAGCCTTTGGTCCGATGAAGCCTGTGGGTTTAGTTGATCCAAAGACCGGCAATAGGCCTTATGCTGTAGTCCAATTAAGACAGGATAACCGATATGGAACCCTTTATAATATAGTTGGATTCCAAACAAAACTCAGATGGGATGAGCAAAAAAGGATATTTCGAATGATTCCAGGTTTGGAACATGCAGAATTTGCCCGTCTTGGAAGTCTTCACCGCAATACCTTTATCAATTCTCGAAGATTACTTATGAATTCGCTACAGTTAAGGAAAAACCCCTCTTTGTTTTTTGCAGGCCAGATCACCGGTGTTGAGGGGTATATCGAATCTTCGGCTATGGGGCTTATCGCCGGTATCAATGCCAGTCGGGCAATCCATCATCTCCCCCTGTTACCCCTTCCCAATACCACAGCTATGGGAGCATTGATCGCTTATATTACTGAAACGAGTGATAGAGATTTTCAGCCGATGAATATTAACTTCGGGCTATTTCCTCCTTTAAAGGAAAAGGTTAAGAAGGAATTCAAACGAAAGAAAATCGTACAAAGAGCTCTGGCTGACCTGGAAAAGTGGAAAGAGAATTTGAAAACTGAATAATCAAGCAAAAAGGAGGATTTTTTATCATGACAAACGACTTACAGTACCTTTTCTATCCTCGGTCAATTGCATTAGTCGGGATTTCTACCAATCCGGCAAAATTCGGCGGAGGATTCTGGATGAATGTACTTCTTGAACTCGGTTATTCTGGAAAAATATATCCAGTAAACCCCAAGCTAGATGAATTCAATGGAATTAAGGTGTATCCCACTGTTCGGGATATCCCAGAAAGTGTGGATTTGGTAATTGTAACCATACCTGCCCATCTCACCATTCAGCTTATGGAAGACTGCGCATATAAGGGTGTGAAGTTCGTTCAATTCTATACCGCAGGGTTCAGTGAAACAGGCGAAGAGGAGGGAATAAAAATGGAGAAAGAACTCCTCAAAATCGCAAAGCGGGGAGGCATTCGTATCATCGGTCCAAATTGCATGGGAGTGTATTGCCCTAAAAGTGGTATATGCTGGCGCTATGACTTCCCCAAGAAAAGCGGCCCTCTTGGGATCATGGCACAAAGCGGCTGGAACGCAGTAGAGATAGTCAAGCTGGGGGCAATACACGGTGTGCTTTGCAGTGAATTGATCAGTTACGGCAATGCCTCTGATTTGAACGAATCTGACTTCTTAGAATATTTCGCCTCTGATTCTGAAACCAAGGTGGTTGCATCGTATATCGAAGGAGTGAAAAACGGGAGACGTTTTTTCTCTATACTGAGTAAGGTTTCTAAGATTAAACCCTATATTGTACTCAAGGGAGGACGTACAGATGCAGGGACAAGAGCCGTTGCTTCCCATACTTCTTCACTTGCCGGAACGAATGAGATATGGAATGCTGTTATAAAACAATCCGGAGCAATTGGCGTATCGAGTTTCGACGAGTTGATCGACACTGTTATAGCCTGTCTTTATATGAAAGTACCCAAAAACCGAAAAGTCGGACTCATCGGCAGTGGCGGAGGCCCAAGTGTTACTGCTGCGGATGAGTGTGAAAGTTCAGGGCTACAAGTTCCGCCATTCCCAGATTCAATTCGACAGAACCTCAACAAGTTCATGCCCAAAGAAGGGACAAGCTCGAAGAACCCGATAGATTCACCTTTTGTATGGGACCCAGATATGTTTGGAAAGACAATACGGACTGTAGCAGAATGCACCGAAATCGGGTCTCTCATAGTACACGCTGAAATTGACAGTACTGTTCTCTTTGTTGGAAGAAAGTTGATCGCACAGATTACTCAGTCTATTATTGATAATGCAAAAAAATGTGGCAAACCCGTAGCCTTTGTACTGAGAAGTGTAGGGACTCCAGAGGCCAAACAGGTGCTTCAAGAGGAACAGGAGAAGTTTTTAAAACAGGGACTTCCACTCTATCCATCCATTTCCAGGGCTTCTAAAGCGATAGACAACCTCATAGAATATAACAGGAGACTACAAGAAGAGTAAACTCTCAAAAAAGGAGGTATACGAAAATGCAAAACGAGATACTGGTAGAAAATAAAGAGAATCTTGCAAAAGTAACTCTAAACCGGCCTGAGGTATTGAATGCATTTAGCATCGAGATGCGTGAAGGGCTGGCCAATATCGTTGATAACCTAGCAGCAGACGAGGATGTCCGCGCAGTTGTTATTACAGGTGCAGGGCGAGCCTTTTCAGCAGGAGGGGATATTAAAAGCTGGGGGAATTTAAAGGATGAAAAAAAGATGAAATCCATCATGGGTTTTGTTCACAGGACTGTAAAAGGAATAACCTCTATGGAAAAACCCGTAATCGCCGTGGTAAATGGTGATGCAGTAGGTGCTGGTTGCAATCTGGCACTTGCCTGTGATTTGATTATAGCTTCGGAAAATGCCCGTTTTGGAGAGGTTTTTGTGAGGATAGGTCTCGGACCGGACTGGGGCGGAGCATACCTGTTGCCTCGATTGATCGGTATGGCAAAGGCAAAAGAACTCCTGTTTACTGGTAAGATAATCAGTGCAAATGACGCACTGGAAATGGGTCTTATAAACAATGTAGTACCACTGGAAAACCTTGAAGAGACAGGGATGAAACTTGCCAAGAGGCTATCGAAATCAGCTACCAGGGCTATCGGTATGACCAAAAACTTTTTGCAAAAGGCATGGCACATGGATCTTGAAGAGGCTTTGAACTATGAAGCCTTTATGCAAAAAGAACTCATGGAGACTACAGACCATAAGGAAGCTGTCAAGGCCTTTCTCAACAAAGAAAAACCAACATTTATAGGAAGATGAGCTATATGACCAAATCTGTTTAAAGTCCGCATCTGACGTTTTTGGTGAACAGGTGATCATTTTCGATACTATATGCCCAACACATGTCCCCCATCATTGGATATGACTCAAGTATCGTCTTACTGAGTAAAGAAGCATCATTGATGTCGTCTTCTATAGGGAAATTTAAGGATTTGCTTATGAACTGGGCAAGACATTTGGCCATCTCCAGTAACTGATCAACCAAATGAAGACATCCGTTTTTCCCCCTAAATAATCAGTCACTTTTTTAGCAAAGTCATCATATGCCTTTAATCCAATGATACTAGCCATCTTTTTACTGGTTTGCCTGTAGACTTTCAAATATGGTGACTTCTTAAAGTCTGCCTCTTCATACCTGATCTCTCTATCTTGAAAGGAGATGTGATACGTAGTGGAAATATGATGAACATTATCCATCATAGAGACCTCTATATTGAGTAATCCTTCTTCGATAATATCAGCTTTTATGTTCTTGTTTCTTTCAAATAGTGCCAAGTCATTTCTCCTTTCTCACTTTCAGTCATCTTTGGCCTTTATTCGTATTTTGCTTTACCTAAAAGTATATTTGATCTATAATAAAAATTTATCAATAATGAGTTTTTGTCGAATCATTATTTAAGTGTTCATTTATAGATGAATAAATTTTTTCAAGTTCAAAAAAGGCAAAGAGGTTAATCGAGTAACGGCTTCACTGTTTACTGAGAGAGGAACAAAGAGGAGGAAGAATATGTCTAAACGTAAAGGGGATTATTTCATTGCAAAAATTGAAGATAAAGCTCTTTCATTGAAGCCCTATTGTGGCACATGTGAGATTCAACTAAACGAAGACTATTATTGTGAGAACTGCAGGCACCAATGCCTATGTACCCATGTTAAGTGTGAAGACAACGAAAGCTATAATTTGATGTATACCCTGATCAAAAAAAATACGCGCTTCCATAAATTTACAATCGAGATGTTGAAGAAAAACCCAATTGAATAACCAGTTCACCTTTTTTTGATTTGGAGGGATGTTTTTTTATTTATCGATCTAGGAGGTTATACAATAATGAAAAAACAAGAAGATATGAAAGATCTCTTTGTAAAGGAGAAACAAAACGACTGTATCTTCTCACAAGAGACTACATGCACAAAACTCAAAGAATACATAACTAAAGACGAAGAGGAAATCCTTGCCGAAATGAGGGCTATACATAAAGAGGCACAGGAATTAAAGGACCGGATAAATGACCTGGAAGGCCAAGGACCAATCGCTACCCCACAACCTGAGATTCAATCGAAAGAAAATAAGCTTCATGCCTTGACAGAGAGACTGGAACGTCTCAAGGAAGACTGGAAGAGACTCGATATACAAAGAGAGGAGGCTCGTCACCGTAAGATGGTATCATTAGGCCATGAAGAGCCATAACTTTTTCTGAAAGGCATTATCTTCCTCTTTGAAATTTTCTCGCTTTTTGAAAAGAGTTGAAGCCTAATGACAGCTTCCTATTTTATAACACTGAAACAATCTCACCTTTCATAGTGGATTAATTACAAGGAGTTTCATTTCCGTCATATCTAAAATGGCATAACGGATCCCTTCCCTCCCTTCTCCTGAATCTTTAACACCGCCGTATGGCATCAGATCTACTCGAAATGATGGAGAATCATTATGGATGAGCCCTCCGACATCGATTCTATTATATGCCTTAAAGACCTTTCCTATATCATTTGTAAATACAGCAGCCTGAAGTCCATATACAGAATCGTTAAGTCTGGCTATAGCCTCGTCAAATTCTTTATATCTCTCTATTACAACTACAGGCCCAAATGCCTCTTTTGCTGCTATAGAAAGTCTCGGATCAACCTCAGTAAGAACTGCCGGAGTAATAATACTCCCTTGCTGTTCGCCACCGCATAACAGTTTTGCACCATTGGTTCTTGCTTCATCTATCCATCTCAGTACGCGAGCTACATTTTCCGAATCTATCAGAGGGCCGCATATAACATCCGGCTCTGAAGGATCTCCCCATAAGGTTTCCTTCTTTGTACATTCTACAAAACGGCCGATAAATTCATCGGCAACGGATTGCTGGACAAAGATACGCTGTACAGATATACACACCTGGCCTGCATACGCAAATGATCCGAATATCAACTTTTCAACCACCATATCAATATCTGAATCTGCCTCTACAATCACACCGGCATTACCACCCAACTCCAGGGTAACCTTCTTCTTTCCAGCCAGAGCCTTTAGTTTCCAGCCGACCTTTGCACTCCCAGTAAACGAAAATTTTCTAATCCTCGCATCCTTAACCATGCCTTGTGCTATTTGACTCGAACATGGAACCACATTGAGTATACTTGGAGCAAGACCCGCTTTTATTGCAATCTCAGCCAGTGTAAGGGCAGACATGGGTGCCTTTGATGAAGGCTTCAAAACAATACTGTTTCCAGCAGCCAAAGCAGGAGCAACTTTATGGGAGACAAGGTTCAATGGGAAATTAAAGGGAGTTATCGCAAGCACAGGGCCTATTGGAAAGCGTTTTACTATACCTATCTTATTGGAACCCGCAGGTACACTATCTAAATTTAAGACAGCACCTTCCATATTCAATGCCTCATTAGCGGCTAAGAGGAAAGTAGAGACAGCCCTATCCACTTCAGCCCTGGCAAGCTTTATCGGCTTGCCTGCTTCATCCTTTATTATCTGAGTCAATTGATCACTGCACTGTGATATACCCTTCGATATCTCTCGTAAAACAGACGCTCTTTCATAAACCGGCATATTTGATATTTCATCAAATGCTCTGCAAGCTGTATCAAGCGCGAATTCAGCCTCTTTAGGACCTGCAAATATCACTTTTCCCACTGCTTTCCGATCATAAGGGCTTCTAATCGTATGTTCAGTCCCCTGGTTATCTAAATTGCCGTTAATATTCATCTTAAATTTATGCATATACATCCTCTTTTTTTGTAAAAGTTTAGCTTTTTGAAAAGAGTGGCAAGAAGCGGCAATCAAAATTTAATCAATGTAAAACTCGCGTCTTTCCCCTATTCTTTCTTAACTCATTTAGATGCTAAGACAATACACGCATTAAAATTTGACTATCGTAGAAGCTTGATGATTGTTTTCTATTTCATAGCACTAAAATGATACCTTTCTTTCAATTAGAGGCTCTACAATTGAAATGACTTTACCAACCTTAAAAGTATTGTAGTGTTCAATAAAACAAAAGTAAATACCTTTGGCATATGAGGCACAACTGTAAATTTTAGTAAGGAAAAATGATTATTCACTTCCCTTTGCAAAAAATCGGTCATAGTAAAGGCGGTCATATTATAATGCATGCAACTTATCTGAGCTGTATAAGTGATTGTTGATAAAGAACAGGGGATTGCTTCTTGGTTGTGAGTCTTAACAAATATATTTTCGACTGTCTAGTTCAAATGATCCATGCTGTTCTTTCTTAATGCTCACTAAATCGTGAGTTTTGTTCGGGCTATAAATGTGACTGCTTTTTCTGTGCTAACTCAATAGCCATTTAAGGAAAATAACCTTGACTGAGAAAAGAGGTTGATTGTAGAATAGAGCCAAAGAAAAAAAGGGACTTTCGTTATGTCTTACATCCCCAAATATATCGAATTAAACCGAACCGGAGAATTAGCAAAAAGGGTTGATGCCCTATATGAAATCCTCAAGGAGTGCAGACTATGCCCTCGCAAATGCAGTGTAAACCGCATGGAAGGTGAGGTAGGGATTTGTAAAGCTGGAAAAGAGCTGATTATTTCCAGTGCCTTTCCCCATTTCGGTGAAGAACCGCCCTTGGTCGGGTTTAATGGATCGGGAACCATTTTTTTCACTCACTGTAATCTAAGATGTATATTCTGCCAGAACTATGAAATAAGCCACCTAGGCAAAGGAGAAATAACTACGACCTCCATTATGGCGAAACAGATGCTCAGGTTACAGAATATAGGGTGTCATAATATCAATTTTGTCACCCCAACCCAATATGTCCCCCAGATTGTAGCATCCTTACCAGAGGCGATATATTCTGGTTTAAATATCCCCTTAGTATTCAACTGCGGAGGATATGAATCACAGGAAGTCATCAGACTGCTCGATGGCATCATAGATATCTATATGCCCGATATAAAATTCTTCGACGGGGAAGTAGCAAAGAAATACACAAAGGCTCCTGACTATCCTGAAGTCGTCAAAGATGCACTGAAGCAAATGCATATCCAGGTTGGCGATTTAAGTATAGATAAAGACGGTATTGCAAAAACTGGGCTTCTCATTAGACACATGATTATGCCTTATGAATTAGCTGGAACTTCAGATATAATGAAATTTATTGCTACTGAGATTTCTAAGGATTCTTATGTGAATATAATGGCCCAATATCGACCTATGTACAAATCATATGAATTCCCAGAGCTGAGTCGAAAGATTACTTCAGAAGAATATCGAAAAGCAAGAGAAATAGCCAAAAACCTAGGATTGCATAGAGGATTTAGATAATTATATTCCTTCTACCATATCCTTTTTGCCGATGAAATCATGAAGTTTAAATTGGCCTACCAGTATTCTAAGCCCTTCTGTGATTTCTGCAAGCTCTAAAGATGCATCGGCTGAATCCGTAACACTGATAGCTGTTTTACCTATTATTGAGTTTATATCTTCCACATTCACTGATATCTGCTCAGTTGCAACGGATTGCTCCTCAGTAGCTAAGGCAATCTGCGTCACCATCTGTGATATCTTCCCTGTATCCTCTATTATTTTATGCAGAGCTTCCCCTGACTGGTTGGCCATTTCAACACCCATCTCTACCTCTTTATTCGCCATCCTCATAGATGTTACCGCATCATTTGTCTGATCCTGTATAGCTTTTATAGCAGATGCCACTTCTTTGGTTGCGGCGGTTGTTCTTTCCGCCAGTTTGCGCACTTCGTCCGCGACCACAGAAAATCCTCTGCCATACTCTCCTGCCCTGGCCGCCTCTATGGCTGCATTTAATGCAAGGAGATTGGTCTGATCGGCTATATCGTCTACCACCTCGATTATCTCGCCGATTTCATCTGCCCTCTGGCCTAGTGCACTGATTCCAGAAGCTAACCTTTGCATAGTAATAGCGATACCCTCCATCCCTTGTACGGTCTTATTCACAATATCTCCACTCTTTTGGGCGACTTCCATGGCTGTCATTGCATTATCAGCAGCGTCAGTAGCATTTTTCGCCACCTCCCTTACTATAGCTGACATCTCCTCAATAGAAGTAGATATCTCGATTGTCTTACTGGATTCGGCGTCTACTCCTTTTGCTATCTCCTCAGATGCCTTGGATGACTCTTCTGCTGATACAGCCACCTGATTGGTGACCTGTACCACATTTTCAACAATTTCATAGAACCTATTAAGAAATGTGTCAAACCGATTGGAGAGTTCTCCCAGTTCATCATTCGAGTTGACTCTTATCCTCTGAGTTAAGTCCCCTTTACCAACAGCCATATCCTCCAAAATAGAGACCATTTTCTCAATCAGTGTCTTTATATTGTTTGAGAATACTACTGACAATAATAACACCATAATAAGAACAGTAACAGCAACGATCAGAATATTAAGCGTAATCCTCTTGATTTCACCATATTGACCTTTCATGGAAAATATGGATGCAAACATCAGATTCCCATCCTTGGCCGGAGCATAGGCCATTAGTCTCTCTCCAGCTAGATCTGTATATGTTCCCCTTTCTTTTTTGTAGATTGCCTTTACCAATTCATGTGGGAGCCTCTCATCTTCTATAGTTGCATCTATACCTTCTTCTCTTTGAGAATGAAACAAGAGTTTCCCAGTATTATCGATACAGAAAACATATCCATCCTCCCCAAAAACAGCTTCCCTAGCTCGTTCTTCGATCTTTTCTTTGTTCTTTTCAATGTCCACCCATTTCATAGCCGCATTAAGCCTCTCCAGTCCTCTCTGTTTGACCTGCCACTCCAATGCAACCATTGCGTTGTTCATAATTACCGTAGATACTCCAATCAAAGGTATAAGACCAAGTACTAAACAAATACTCGTTACTTTCTTTGAAAGGCTAATTCTTCTTATGCCTTCCCTTTTCAGGGTCAAAGAAGAGGCTAACTCTCCCACAGGCTGCAGAATCTTCTCAATGAAAAAGAAACAAAACAAGGCAAATGTGATGGATATTATAGCTCCAATCAATGCCTCGTTTATAAACCCTATAAAATTTAAACGGGCAAAATATAAGTTTTGCAATCCTCCTATCAAATACGCAAAAAAACAGGTGAATCCTAAAAAAAGCATAACCTTAAAAGGATAGTCAAATATTAATCTCTGTATCCTTAAAACCTTCCTTTCCGCTATTTTTTTCCCTTTCTTTACATTTATTACAAATTTTTCTATAGGTTTTGCCCAAATATAAGGAAATAACAGAATAATCCCAAACATAATTGATTCCCAGCCATAGGTGATGTACGTCCACTTCCACTGATCTGGTGTCAGCCGCTGAATCATAATATTTAACAATACCCCTAAAAATGCTGGAATAGCTAAAAGCAAACCAATCTGTACCTTTAGTATCTTTCTTCTCAGATTTACCGATGCCAACCTGAGATCGCCATTGAAACTCTTCATAGTCTTCCTCTATTCTTCGTACTTTCTATCATATTCATGTATAATAAGTGGTTCTCCATTATATAACGATCATACCATCTTCTTCTAGAACATTATGAAGTCTAAACTGGTCTACCAATACTTGAAGGCTCTCTGCCATGTTCGCAAGCTCCGAAGCTGAGCTGGCTGACTCCACAATACTACTGTTTGTCTTGCCGATTATTGAAGTTATACTTTCCACATGAATCGATATCTGCTCAGTCGCAACTGACTGTTCTTCAGCAGCCGTGGCTATCTGAGCTACCATATCGTATATTCTCCTTGTATCTCCTATTATTCTATTGAGTGCTTCTCCTGATTGGTTGGCCAACTCCACCCCTATTTCCACTTCTTTATTCCCTTCTCCCATTGATCTAATCGCATCTTTTGTTCGATCCTGTATTGCTTTAATAGCAGATGCCACTTCTTTAGTTGCAGCGGTTGTTCTTTCTGCCAGTTTGCGAACCTCGTCAGCGACTACAGAAAACCCTCTACCATGCTCTCCTGCCCTGGCTGCCTCAATGGCCGCATTCAATGCAAGCAGATTGGTCTGATCCGCAATGTCTTCTACTACTTCGATTATTTCGCCGATTTCATCTGCCTTTTGTCCTAAAGCGCTGATACCAGAAGTCAATTTTTGTACTGTTTTTGCAATCCCCTGCATCCCCTGCACGGTTTGATACACTACATCTTTACCCTCTTTTGCAACTAGTGCAGCCGTCTTGGAACTCTCAGCAGCATCACTTGCATTTTTGGCCACTTCCTTTACTGTAGCCGACATCTCTTCAATAGAAGTAGATATCTCTATTGTCTGATTGGATTGGGCCTTTACATCCTTTGCTATCTCATCAAAGGTACTGTATGACTCCTTTGCAGATATGGCTACCTGGTTGCCGACATTAGCTACTCTCTCAACAATCTCATAGAACTTCTTGAGGAAGGTATCAAACAAATTTGAAAGTTCTCCGAGTTCATCGTTCGAGTTGACACTTATCCTCTGGGTCAAGTCCCCTTTGCCAATAGCCATATCCTTTAAAACAGATACGATCTTGTTAACCAGCTTAACTATGTTTCTAGAGAAGTTTAATGATAATAATATTACCAATACAACAACAATAGCAGTAACAATAAGGATATTAATGCCAATTTCTTTCATCTTATCATACTGACCACTCATAGAAAACACTGATACAAAGATTGATTTCCCATCCTGAGAAGGTGTATATGCCATTAATCTTCCTGTAACCAAATCTGTAAATGTCCCAGTTTTTCTATTGAATATATTCTCTATCAACTCAGGAGGAAACATCTCTTCTTCTATAGTCCCATCTAAAGGCATCTCTTTTTGAGAGTGAAATATGAGTTTTCCTGCATCATCTATGATAAATGAATATCCTCCATCACTGAAAACGGCTTCATTGGCTAATTCCACAATCCTTTTTTTGTTTTTTTCATCATCAAGTAATTTAGCAATCATCCTAAGTCTGTCCAACCCTCTCTCTTTAACCTGCCATTCTATGGCAACCAAGGTCTTGTTCAAAATCACAGTAGAAACCCCAAGCAGGGGAAGAAACGCAATCAGCAAACACATTGTGATCACTTTCTTAGAAAAGCCTACTTTTTTTATCCCCTCTCTTTTTAGGGTCATCGAAGATATTAGCTCACCTACCGGTTGTAATGTCCTTTCACTAGAAAAGAAACAGAAAAGTCCATATACTATAGATACAATGATCCCAATCAAAATTCCATTAATAACCCCTACTATATTGAGATTAGCGAAGTAGACGAGTTGTATTCCTCCCAGTGTATATGCAAATACACAAAGTATGACAACAAGTAACACTACCTTAAGAGGATAATTAAAGGTCTGCCTCTGGATTCTTAAAATCTCTCTTTCCTTCACTTGTTTCGCTTGCCTTACATCCAAGAAAAAATCTTCGATAGGCTTGGCCCAAATATAAGGGAGCACCAATACCCATGAAAAGACTAACGCCTCCCAAGAATAGCAGATAAACATCCACTTCAATTGATATGGTGTCATCCGCTGGACCAAATAATTCAAGACTATACCCAAAAAAAACGGGATAAATAAAAGCAATACTAATTGTATTAAAAGTATCCTTCTTTTTAGTTTAAAGCTTTCCAAATTTTCCTCCTTGATTTAAAACTCCCTACTGACTTTTTTCTCAATAAGATTCATACCAGAAAACTATTTCTTAATGTGTATCTTGGCATTGTTTCACGATTTAATTTTTCAATAACTGAATTTAAAATAACGGCAACTGCCGGGCTATTTCCTAAATAGAAAATTCTTTTTTTGACCATCAAAAGTTTTCTTTAAATTAATCCTCTCCCTTAGTTACGCAGGAAATTTCAATAGGAGTTCCTACGATTTCATCGTATTGAGCCCGAAGGGGGAAGTTTTGAAGTGTTCTACTGTGATGTTTAGATTTCTGTTTCGCATTGTTCGTCCTTGGACTGGATTCTGTGAGGACGTATACTGTTAAAAACTCATCTGGTCAACTACGTTTTAATCTGTGAAAAATTTCATTAAATATCATCATAACTCATTAAAATAATGAGCAATTTATGTGCCAAATAGTCTATGTTCAGGGATGATAGAGGGCGAGTATCGAGTATTTTTGAAAAGGAGAAGTCCTTTTTTGTCAACATGAAAAAGGACTTCTAAGATACTCGATTAATCAAGGACAAGTTGAGCATCCTCAAATATTCGAGTTTTTGATCTCAACTTCTTATTTAAAAAAGATATCCAATATCCTTTGTAAGAGGAGGGAGGGTGGTAGGCAAAAATCCTCCCATATAGGAAAGTATTACTGACATAAGTTGTCAATTAATTGACAACTCTCTCGGTTTGAGGTTATACATGCAAAATAAAACAGAACAGGATTATGAATCCAAGATCCCTGAAAGGACTAAAAGCTTTCTTGTATCTTCATGTAGATCATCCCATATCATCGATAAGCCTTCCTTTTGAACCCATAACACCTCTCCCACATCGTCATCAGGCATAAGCTTTCCACCAATCAGTTTAGCCACATAATCGATATAGATCACATGGAGCTCAACTCGACCTTCTTTCTTCTCAATTCTTTCAAAAGGTTCTATAGGGGTTTGCAACTCGATGTCCAGATGGGTCTCTTCCCTTACTTCTCTTTTTACCCCATCCTCTATACGCTCACCAAGATTCAGTTTCCCCCCAGGACATATCCATTTCCCTTGCCAGAATCCACCTCTTTGTGTGACATGCTTAACAAGGAGTATCTTTCCCTGTTCATCTTCAATTACAGCCCCTACTGCAATAACAATCCTATCTCTTTCCATTTTTCTTCCTATTCCTCTCCCTAAAAATAACCTTGATAGGGATACGATCGAATCCTAAATATTCTCGTAGTTTATTTACAATATACCTTTCATAAGAGAAATGAATAGCTTCCGGGTAATTGACAAAGATAACGAATGTAGGAGGCCGTATTGAAACCTGGGTAATATAATACAGTTTCAGTTGCCTATTATGATAGAACGGTGGAGAATGGGAATGGATGATCTTTTCAAATACCCTGTTCAGATCAGATGTCACTATCCTGGTGCTGTATTGCTCTGATACATTGTCTATCATTTCTATGATCTTTGTTACCCTCTGGCCTGTGAGAGCAGATATGAATATAATAGGGGCATATCTCATGAATTTAAGGTTCTCTCTGATATCTTCTACATACCTGCCGGCAGTGTGGGTATCCTTTTCTATCAAATCCCATTTATTCACTACTACAATGCTCGCTCTCGCCTTTTCATGTGCCAACCCGGCTATCCTTGCATCCTGTTCTTTTATCCCTTGTTCTGCATCTATCAAAATCAGGGCAACATTACATCTATCCAGACTCTTTAATCCTTCAACAACGCTATACCTTTCCAATTCGCGCGATATCCTCCCTTTCCTTCTTATACCTGCTGTATCAATAAAAATATACTCTGTCCCATTGATTTCAATAGGACTATCAATAGCATCTCTGGTAGTGCCTGGCTTCTCGCTAACCACAACCCTTTCGTTACCCAAGATACGGTTTACTAGGGAAGATTTCCCTGCATTCGGCCTGCCTAAAACTGCTACCTTTATTGTACTTTCATTGTATTCATCCTGTTTAGAATGAGGAAGAACTGTAATTACGCTATCCAGAAGATCACCTATACCTATGCCATGCTGTGCTGAAATTGGATAGAGGTTTTCTACACCCAATCGGTAAAAATCATATATCTTCTCATCATGCTTCGGGCCATCGATCTTATTTACAACATGAAATACAGGTTTGTCTACTCCTCTTAAGGTATTTACCATCTCTATGTCAGAGGGTGTCAGCCCCTCTTTAGCATCGGCCAGAAAAATAATTGAGTCAGCCTCTTGTATCGCCAACTGAACCTGTTTTAAGATACCAAGATCAATATCATTCTTAATATCAGGTTCAAACCCACCAGTATCAATGAGTAAAAAAATCCTTTCATCCCACTTTACTTCAGCAAAATTTCTATCCCTGGTTATCCCTGGCTCGTTGCCTACAATCGCCTTTCTTTTCCTTGCAATTCGATTGAACAGGGTCGATTTGCCTACATTGGGTCTTCCTACTATCGCAATTACAGGTTTCATGTTTCCTTCAAAAATATGTATTTTAGCTATCAGTAAGCTTCGATGACGATCAAATTTTATTGGATTACTGTCTGAGCGTCTCTATGGCGTTAAGAAAGAGAAAAGAAAAAGATGCGATTTTATACGGTTTACAATTTGATTGCCATAGAAACGGCTTATCAAAAGGCTAAAATGTTACCAAAAATCGGTTTATCGATAACCTAATCTCCTCAATGCCTTGGTGTCTTTACTCCAGCCCTTTTCTACCTTAACCCAAAGCTCTAAGTATACCTTTGTACCCAAAATGTCTTCAACATCAATTCTGGCCATCCTGCCTATCTCCTTGAGCATACTCCCTCTCTTTCCTATGAGTATACCCTTTTGGGATGGCTGCTCCACATGGATAGTGGCCCGTATAACGACTGTATTTATATCCTCTTTTTCTTTAAAATCATCTATAACAACCGCTACTGAATAAGGTATCTCATAAGAGGTAAGACGAAAGACTTTTTCCCTTATTATCTCTGCAACGATAAAGCGCTCTGACATATCTGTAATCATCTCTTCAGGAAAATACCTGGGTCCAAATGGGAGCAACCGCTCTATCTCCACCAATAAAGGATCAACCCCTGATCCTTTTAGTGCAGAAATTGGGATGATTTCCTCAAAATCGTATAATTTTCTGAATGCATCTATTGTAACGAGTATAGAACCCTTGTTGAACAAATCGATCTTATTGATTGTTAAAACGATCGGCACATTAACCTCTCTTAAAGTTTTAATAACAAATCTATCTGTATCACCAATAGAGCTGTTTACCTCAACCATAAGTAAGATCATATCTACCTGGCTGTATGTCTTTGTTGCCTCTTTCACCATGTACCTGTTCAGTTTGGACTTTGCTCTATGGATTCCCGGAGTGTCAAGGAAGATCATCTGGGCATGGGAAGTATTTTTTATTCCCAGGATCCTGTTTCGGGTAGTCTGTGGTTTCGCAGAGATAATTGTAATCTTCTGCCTAAGAATCCTGTTTAATAAGGTAGACTTCCCCACATTTGTCTTGCCGATTATTGAAATGAAGCCGGATTTAAACTTATCTCTCCCTCTAATATATTCCAAAGTTTCCCCTTTTCCAAAATGTTAAACTATTGACCTCTTTTTTTGTTTCAGGATCTTTTAAAGAAGCTCCTTAGAGTCAATATTGTAAATAGTATTCCCTGTTAATAGTTCAAGCGCCCCTTTATTCACTCTCATCTCAGAAATCACATCTATCTCTTTTAATTTATATCTTTCTTTGAGTTTAGCAACATTTCTGTTCTTTTGACCACAAAAAAAAGAGTACTCCTTTGGATTGACATTAAAAGTCGGCTTTTTATCGAGTGTCGGGCATTTTTCTATGAGTCTTTCGGCCATCTCAAAGAATATAGCAGACTCTACAAGCTGGCGAAAAGATGGATGGCTTGGACCTGCAATAACGGCGTCTTTCTTTTCTAACTCAGGGGTCGGTTGTAACCCCACTCTCGCTACCGGGATATCCACTTTTCTAAATCGAAGAAGGGCCTCTTTACAGATATCAATTGTCTCATCCATTGTCATTGGTTTAAAACTCCCTTTTAAATAAAGCTCCTCAAGCGGGGTGTCTCGTATAACGACAGTAGGATAGATACGAACAAAGTCCGGTTTCATCTCGATAACTTTATCTACAGTATTGAGTATAAATTCAGGAGTATCTCCTGGCAAACCAGGCATAATTTGAAGCCCTAGCTCTAATTGCTTCTTTGAAATGGTCTCTACAGCCTTCAATGTATCGTAAGCAGTATGCCCTCTGTTGGATTGTATCAATACCCTATCCACCATGGACTGAACTCCAAGTTCAATAGTCTCGACTCTATATGCCTCTAAAAAAGATACAATCTCAGGATCAATACAGTCTGGACGTGTTGAAATCCTCATTGAATCTACTCTCCCATCTTTAATAAAACGGTATCCACTGCACAGTAAAAACTCCTGAATGTTTATTTCTATTCCTGTAAAGCTACCTCCATAAAAGGCGATCTGAGTTTTTAAACTCTCCTTGTTCGGCTTGGTTTGCAAATAGAGCTTTACTGTATCCTCAAGAAGATCCTGGGTTACTGAAGAACCGGATAAACCGGTTACCCTCCTCTGGTTACAAAAAACGCATCTATGAGGGCATCCCATATGGGGTACAAAGATGGGGATAATAAAGTGGCGTATACTGCTTTCATCTCTTTTTGGTTCTTGCATATTGCTTATTTCATCTTTTCAGCCTTTACAAGTGCTTCCAATGCTTCCTTTGCAGCTTCTTGCTCTGCACCCTTCTTGCTTTTGCCCGAACCTTTTCCCAAAATAATTCCCTTTATTGAGATATCAACATGAAATGTCTTGTCGTGATCAGGACCAGATTCCCCTGTATGTATATATTGGGGGGTTTTTTTTAATATTCTCTGCGAATATTCCTGAAGCCGGGTCTTAAAATCCTTGTAAAAATCCTTATCCTCTTCCGATAAAATCCTTGAGAATTTTCTTTCTATTACTCTGAATACTTTCTTGAATCCTCGATCAAGGTACATAGATGCGACAATTGCCTCAAAAGTTGCTGCCAGTATAGAATCTTTTTCTCGCCCATTCGTCTGTTCCTCTCCTTTACTCAAAAGAAGGTAATCACCAAGTCTCATTTCTTTTGCAACAGCAGAAAGCCTCTGTTCATTTACTATTGAAGCTCTAGCCTTAGAAAGGTCTCCCTCTGTATATTGAGGAAATCTGGCCATTAACAAATGAGTAATCACTACATCGAGCACAGCATCTCCTAACAACTCCAATCGTTCGTTATCCTGTATTGACTCATCTTTTTTCTCGTTTACATAAGACCTATGAGTAAATGCATGGTTTAGAAGATTTAAATCCCTGAACTTATAAGAAAATGCGCTTTGAAATTTCTTGAGTTTCTTAATCCTAGCCTTGTCCATTACTCCTTATCCTCTTATAAATCAAAGTAAAAAATCATATTATAACAGTTAAAAGTTAATCATTATATATAACAAATTGACCTTGTCAACGTGTTTTTAAGCATAGAGTCATGAGAGGGACTTTTGATTTTATTTTGACACGAGACAAATCTTTTAACAAGTGTTTTCTGTTTTTTTTCAGTTCAAAATTGTTGACATTTATATATAATATAAAGTAAAATTTGTCGCTAAAATAAGGACTAATGGATCTAGAGTGCATTGCCTATCTTCTTTTTGTTATTCGAAAATGTATGGGCAAAGTGCTATCGTCCATATATTTGAGCCTTACATAAAGATTGGGGAAAAAGCCTTTTATGGGTGGATATTTAATTAAGAAAGGACAATTGAATGACTGCTTGGCTACTGGGATGTAAAATAACAATGTTCGGTATTTTAGGTGTCTTTACTATTCTGGGTATTTTAATGTTATTTATCAAGTTATTTGGAATCATTTCTCAAAAGCTCCCATCTAAAACAACAAAATGACTCTTACCTGTTCTTTCAAAAAATTGGCAATGGCAATTATATTTTAAATCTGAACTTTCATACTAAATGAGGTGATTATAAATGTCTGATATCAGTTTCTACTCAATATTAACAAAAACAGGGTTTTATAATATCGGTATCGGTGAAATTATAATGATTTGCATTGGTTTTGCATTCATCTATCTGGCAATTGCAAAGGAAATGGAACCCTATGAATTACTGCCTATAGGCTTTGGTATCATATTCGCAAACTTGCCTCTT
Source organism: Thermodesulfobacteriota bacterium (assembly GCA_034189035.1). Classification (GTDB taxonomy): domain Bacteria; phylum Desulfobacterota; class UBA8473; order UBA8473; family UBA8473; genus JAUXFK01. The sequence goes on along the minus strand of JAXHVA010000003.1, from coordinate 80,332 downwards.
ACCCGCATAATGGCTTTTACACAGGACGTCCAAGGCTCAGGGATTCTAGGCGTTTTTTTCCATTATGGCCTCTATATCTGGAATTTACTGCCTCCGCTGATCTTTTTAGGGATCGGAGCTATGACAGACTTTGGTCCTCTTATAGCAAATCCCAGGACATTACTCTTTGGGGCTGCTGCCCAAATCGGGATATACCTCGCATTTTGGGGAGCGGTTCTAGCTGGATTTGATCTATCGGAGGCCTGTTCTATTGGCATTATTGGCGGTGCAGACGGACCAACAACCATCTACACAACAGCAATGCTGGCGCCTCACCTTTTGGGGATAACCGCAATTACAGCATATTCATATATGGCCATGGTCGCTATCATCCAACCTCCGATAATGAGGGCACTTACAACAGAAGCTGAAAGAAAGATAGTGATGAAACAGCTGCGTCCAGTTTCAAAAATCGAAAAGATTATATTCCCTTTGATCGGGCTTATCGTGATCTTACTCTTTGTCCCACTGGCCGCCCCACTCATAGGGATGCTAATGCTAGGCAACCTGTTTCGAGAAAGCGGCGTAGTAAAAAGACTGGCAGACGCCTCACAAAATGAGTTGATGAACATTGTTACGATATTTCTAATGTTATGTATTGGGGCAACTATGAATGCTGAAGTCTTTCTCAAGTTAAAAACCCTTTATATACTGCTACTTGGGATTGTTGCATTTGGGACAGGAACAGCCAGTGGGATACTGTTGGCGAAATTAATGAATCTTTTTTCAAAGGAAAAGATAAATCCACTGATAGGATCGGCAGGTGTCTCCGCAGTACCTATGGCAGCACGAGTATCACACATATTAGGCCAGGAGGCAAATCCAAAAAACTACTTGTTGATGCATGCATTAGGGGCCAATGTGTCTGGTGTTATTGGCTCTGCAGTAGCAGCAGGTATATTCCTGTCAATAATGAAATAGTATCTCTCTATCGGCTTTTTATCACCCCGATTTTATCGCAGAAACTCTCCACAGAGCAATCGCTGCATTTAGGAGAGATAGGACGGCAGATATTTTGCCCCATTGATACCAAAAGATCATTGACTTCTATCCAAAAATCTCCTGGTAACTTCTCTCTTAAGCGTAATTCTGTTTGCACAGGATTTCTTGTGGCTATATATCCCAGGCGATTGAAAATACGATGCACATGGGTATCAACACATATACCAGGCTTCCCATACCCTTTGGTGACAACTAAGTTGGCTGTCTTCCTTCCGACTCCAGGCAATTTTAGAAGTGTTTCTATCTCATCAGGCACTTGGGATCCATACTTCTCTATCAGTTCCTTACAGGCAGAAAGGATATGACGAGCCTTATTCCTATAAAATCCAACCGGATATATAATCTGCTCTAACTCGTCTACCTTAAGCTTTATCATCTTTTCTGGAGTATCTGCTATAAGAAAGAGCCGTTTTGATACCTTCAGTGTCGTTCCATCCTGGGTTCTCGTGCTGAGCATACATGATATTAAAACTCTAAAAGGATCCGTTGACATATCTGCTATCATAGTTACAGCAGGATCCCTCCATTTAACAAATTCTTTTTTAAGGATCTTTATTATCTTATAAATATCATCTTGTTTCATCAATACCTTTTCAATAATTCGAAACACATTGCATTAAAGGGAAGCTTCAATAAAACATACCTCTGAGAAAAAAACTCAACTGCTCCATTTATATAAATGTTAATAACCAATTGAATCGGCCTTCTTAGAGTTGAATATTTTATATAAAAAACTATTTTTACGTAGTAAGAATGAAAAGCAGTAAAATTAGGAATGAGTCACCTTTGGTCTAGCCTCAGGCGGATTTCTATTAAACCGTCTAAAATGGAGGGCATTGGAAGATTCGAAAAGTATAGATAGATTGGCAAACTTACCTAGTGTCCTTCCAGAAATGGCCGTTTTGCCTATTCTCTGTGTCAGGCTCAGATTTTGATCTCTTCCCCTTCTGTGGTCTTGAACAAAGTCGCTCATTTCTCGATGCACACTAACTATTAATCTTCTCCTTTAGTTCCTTACCAACTTTAAAAAAGGGTACTCTTTTTGCCGTGACTTCGATGTTTTCCCCTGTCTTAGGGTTTCTCCCAACATATGAAGGATAATCCCTATTAACAAAACTACCGAACCCGCGAATTTCGATACGGTTATTATCTATCAATGCTTCTGCTAGACTGTCAAAGATTATGTTGATAATCTCATTTGCTCTCTTTTTTGTGATATTAGCCTGTATACTCAATTGCTTTGCTAATCCAGACTTGTTCATGAATCCTCCCATAATAAAAGGCTTTGATTCAAAAAGCACATAACCGGCCCTTATCAATTAGCCTTCAGTAAATACGATTCCACTTCCATGAAAAATGAAAAAGTCCCTTTCAGTCAGATACTAGCAGACTTTTTAAAGCATCCATCTAGATGAATCGAAGATTATGCGTTTTCAGTTTTTTTATGCCTGAGAGGCGAGTTTAAGAAAACGAATGGAGCGAGTCTTAGATGGGTAAAAATTATTTCAGGTCGCGCAAAAGGGAAGTTTTCGCAGCGAACCTTATGTATAGTTATTTATATGATATACCAAATACCTTTTAAAGTCAAGGAGTTTTAAATCAATTATTATAATGACCAAATACAATTCATACACCTGATATTGATTGTATTTGGTCATTATATTTTAGGATTAATTTTCCCTTGACATACTATATATTGTTGTATAAATTATTTTTCATACATTATAGCCTATTAAATAGGCATAAAATGGGGGGGGGTGTAAATATCAAATTAACCTTGTGTAGCCTTGCAAGTGGAAGCAAGGGAAATGCAATCTATGTTGGAGTCGATAAGACAAAAGTCCTTATTGACGCGGGCTTAAGTGGAAGAGAACTCCTTAGGAGGCTTAAATATATAGGCGTCCATGGAGAAGATTTGGATGCAATAATCGTCTCTCATGAACACACAGATCATGTTCGAGGGATCCAATCATTATCCCGCCAGTCAAATCTTCCGATATGCACAAACTACCCAACTCTTTCTCACATAAAAAGTCTCACAAACAGAATAAACGTGAGAGAATTTACATCAGGGGAGTCTTTTTCTATTAAAGACCTCTTGTTCCAGCCATTCTCAGTTCCTCATGATGCGGCGGACCCAGTCGGCTTCATAATAAGATACAAAGAAATAAAGATAGGTATCGCAACAGATTTGGGATTTGCGACAAAGCTGGTGATTGAGAGATTAAAAAAATGTGATTTACTTGTATTGGAGTCGAATCACGACGACGAAATGCTAAAACTGGGGCCTTATCCGTGGCAGATAAAACAGAGAATTAGAAGTCGTCTGGGGCATCTATCGAACCAACAGACTGTTACTCTTTTTAAAGAAATATACCATAAGGATCTTAAGCATATTATCTTGTTCCATATCAGCGAGATGAATAACAGGCCTGAAAAAGCTCATGCAGGGATTACGCGCCTATTAAAGGGGTGTAAATATCACCCAATCGATATTTCTATAGCGGAACAGCAAAGAGTTGGCAAAACTATCTCAATCACATAGAACTACAGTATTGCCAGCTCATAATCCCTCACCCCCAACCCGATTTCTTCTCCATAATCCAATTGAGTCTCCCAATCCAAATATGGATAGATCCCTTTAAACTTGTCTTCTCCTGAACCTAAATTAGCCTTTAGGGCTGAAGTTTTAACCCCCACTTGTTTATTAACCAAATCCACTGAGGCCTGGTCGATGGCTATAGGATCAATTGAAGCAACAATGCCAATATCAGAAACTATCGGCACATCGGAGCAGGGATAACAGTCACATGCAGGACTTATATGAGTTAAAAAATTTATAAATATCGATCTCTCCTCTTTCTCTTTCAATACCCCAAAGGTATACTCTACCATCTTTTTCTGGAATATAGTACTGGTTTCATTCCAATTTGCCTGAATAGCTCCCTGTTTACATATTAAAAAACATTCTCCGCAGCCGATACAGATTTTAGCATCGATTTTTGATTTTTTGTCTTCGATCGATAATGCTCCCTTAGGGCACCATTCAATGCATTCACCACAACCAATACAGAATTTCTTCTTGATCACTGGGTTGACATTAGAGTGTTGCTGCAGTTTTCCTACACGAGAGGCGCCTCCCATACCCAGGTTTTTTATCGTACCTCCAAAACCGGAAAGCTCATGCCCTTTAAAATGCGCCACACTGATAATGTTATCACTATAAAACAGATCATCTCCGATGCTCACATATTTAAATATTTCTTTATCAATATGTACCTTAGAAGCACTACCGCCTTTTAGCCCATCACTAATTATCAAGGGTGCACCAACCACAGCGTAGTCAAAACCATTTTCAATTGCTGTTACAAGATGTGATACAGCATCGCCCCTATCCAACTTATAAAGGGTACTACAATCCGTAAGAAACGGTTTTCCCCCACATCCCTTTACAGCATCTACAATCTTTCGTATCAAAACCGGACTTATATAGGCGGTATTTCCCCTTTCACCAAAATGCATCTTAATCGCTACTAGATTTCCTTTCTTAATCCTGGATTTTAAGTCTACTCTATCCAGCAAGGAAGCTATCTTAAAAAAGATGTTTTCCTTGGGAGTCACTCGTAAGTCGGAAAAAAATACTACACTCGCCATAACAAACTCCTCCTTTGTTTCTTTAAGATCATCCTCCGATATCTCCAACACCCTTAAGGGAAAACATAACCATAAAGCTCTGCTCTCTCCTATCCTCATCCTCGATTGCCCTGTCTGAGTAACTCGTTCTCACTCCCCAGCATTGTGCTTTATATTCGAGTTCAAATACTGTCTCAAGAGACAGGTCATTGAAGATCGAATGCCTGTTCTTTACTTTCAAGTTGACTGAATCCGTTAATACAAGCTTAAGCTTTGTGCTGATATCCTCAAGCTCATCCTTTGTATTGCGATAATCAAAATCTATAAAGTCTCCCCGGCCGTCTTTCAATCCCATTAATATATTATACGTGTTAAAAAAACTATTGTAAGCATCATACTTCCCATCTAGCTTTAAAAAAATGTTTTTTGTAGGGGTTAGATCGATCTCTCCTGAGATCAAAGAAAAGGGACGACGCGAATCATCAACGAATTCCAAATCTCTCTTTGCCTCAATGAAGTCATAATCCTGGCTGACTTTCAATCTTACATACTTATGATAACTGCTACTATTATCCGATTCAAGTACTTTCCCAATGATGTCACTTGTAAGAGAATATGTAATGGAATCCGTCTTTTTAATCCTGTCTACGGAATCAAAGTTTGGAAGATCTTCCTGATCTACATTCGGTATATATGTGTAATACAATTCAGGTTTAATAGAATGCTTTACTTTCTTTAGCCTTTTAGCGTTGACTTCAAATATCCTATGAATCGTACTCGATAAACCCAAGTTCACATTATAAATCTCTCTATTTGGAAATCTATCATCCTCTTCATCCACCTTATAGACGGTCTCTCTTACCCCAATTTCTGGCTTTAACTCAAAATAGTCAGTATAGAAAGTATAGAGTATCTCTGGATGAATATCTATCCTCTGACCTTTCTGCCCCTTCTCCCGCCAAAGATTATCATATGTAGACTTAAAACCAAAAAAAATAGAGGAGCCAAAGATCCTTTGGGGTAAAGAAGTAAACTCTATAGCTGGCAGTCTCTGTAAGGTGGTCTTATCCTCCCTCTCCAAATCCTCTGTATATGTAAAAACGGAACTCAAATCGAAACGTTCCCAGACTTTCGTCATAAAAATATTCGATTCATCTACTTCCTTGGATCGATCATTAACATCTTCACTAAAATCTCTATAGAAGTCTCTATCACTTATGCTGCTTATATCTATCTTTGTTGTAAAAGTTGGATCAAAATACTTCTCATGCTGATACTTTGCTACCCATCTGTCGGCAGAACTGATAAGCGTCTGACCTTTTTGGGCTTCCTTCCACTGTCTGTAACGACTCAACTCCTCCATATGATAAAAATAAAGGTTTCCGGTGTTATTCTTGCTTAATAGATAGCGATACTCTACTGCCTCACCCATCCCTCTTTTGCTCCTGTTATCCAAAGAAAAAGTGGCATCCATATTATCCGATATGACCCAATAGAAAGGAAGAATCACCCTAGCCCCTTCATCTTCATTGAATCCCAAAGAAGGGATTAATAAACCTGTCTGTCTCTTTGTCTTTGCAGGGAAGATGAGATAGGGAACATATAAAACAGGTAATTCCTTTATGAAAAAAGAAGAATGTTTGAAGGTTGCATACCCCTCTAACGTAACGTTCACTTCTTGGCATCTGAATTTCCATGGAGGAGAATCGCCATCACATGTAGTAAACTCTCCATCGATTATACGATATCTATCCTTACCAAGTTTTTCGATCTTATCCCCTGTAAAGTGGATATTTTCTTTCTTAAAGAACAGGGTACCGTTATATATAGTGCCCTTTTGGGAATCAAGGTCTATTTCTATCCTATCGCTTTTGAGTATGTCTTCTCCTTCGATCAAGGTAATTTTACCGATGGCCTGTGCTTCCTTAGTCTGTAAGTTTACCATTACAGAATCTGCCGTTATTAAGCTGCTATCTTGTACAATCTCTACATTTCCTTCGGTTTTGTATGTATTCTTATCCCTATCATATTCTATCCTATCCGCCTTTATATTAATATATCCCTCTCCTGGCTTTTGCCCTTCTGGTATAGAGTCTTCGGGAAATGAGTATCCAAAAAAAAATAGCAGAATAGTTAATGTAAGAATAGGGAGAATGCTGACACAGGTCAATCTCATCTGTTCTCCAACATCTCACTCAATAAGTCTAAGTAATCACCCAATAATCTTGTAATTAAAAACTCTTTCAGAACCTTCTCTCTCGCGTTATGTCCTATCCTCTCTGCCAGATCAGGATCCTGTAATAGCTTTGTAATCATATCTGCAAATCCATCTGCACCATGAGGGGTAATCAAAAAGCCACTTTCCCCGTCTGTTATTTGGAGCGGTATTCCACCTATATTTGAAGCGACAACAGGCTTTCCTTTCCACATTGCTTCTGTAACAGTAAGCCCAAAACCCTCTTTTGTGGATTTCTGTATAATAACAGCGGAAATCCTTTGAAGTGCATTGATAAAGAACGAATTTGAACTTGCAGGGTCGGTTATTACTATGAGATCCCCACTCTCGATTAAATCATTCCCCTTCTTTAATACCCGTCTATATATCTTAGGCCCTTCAGGATCATCTGTTGCCATATTACCACATAATACTAATCGACAATCGGCTTCTTTCTTTACGAGTCGAAAAACTCTGATAACACCTTCCGGATCTTTCCACTTATCAAACCTTGATATCTGTGTTATAAGCGGCTTATCTGCCTTTATACCAAACTTTTTAAGGCACATCAATGCGTCTTTCTCAGGAATCTCCATATTCTTCGGTGAGAGCGGATCGATAGCAGGATAGATAATCATCTGGTCTACCGGCAGATCCATCTTTTTATAGTTTACATTTGAAAGCACGACCTTATCATATCTGAGTATAAAATCCGTAAGGAAATCCCAGAGGTTTTGATCTGGATTCGACAGGTCTACATGACATCTCCAAATCCACGGCTGTCTCTTCCGATAAAATCTTATCAAGGGAAGGGGTTGGGGATCATGAATAATAACACAATCATGATCAATATGAGTATATGTCGAGAAGTCTCCATTTGCCTGGTAATACAATCGCTTCTTTCTTTCTGTAAAGTGTATTGGTTCTCCTTGCAAGGCATTATGAAATTTCTTAGTTATGGTAAAAAAGTCAGGAGTACCGTGTAATATTCTCCAGCCTGCATCAATCCCAACGTCATTCATAATGGGTACAAGATTGCTTAAAATCTCTGCAACGCCACCTCCCTGATACGTAGAATTGACATGTAATATATGCGAACCATAAAGGCTTCCTGCCTTTTTATGAATCTCCCCGATCACATCGGTTCCTACTATCTTTCTATAGTCTTCTAAAACATGCATTATGTATATCTCTCTTTATGGTAATTCCTGTAATAGTGTAAAAACGCTACCTGTGGAATCAAGATTGAACCTAGCCAAAGAGGGTTTCAAACCGACCTTTATAGAATACGCCCTCTCTGGGAGGACACTAAACATATCTTCATCTGTCCAGTCATCTCCTATTGCCAAGATGAAGTCCCATTCTTCTTTTTTAATCCATCTCAACGCTGCTCTTCCTTTGTTTATACCAATATTCTTTAATTCAATAACCTTATCTCCCTCTAATATCTGAAGGTTGAGGTTGGCTGTGAGATTCAAAAGTTCATCGAGCAGCTCCCCCACTCTCAAAGAGCTCAATTCAGGATCTGCTTTTCGATAGTGCCAAGCTAGGGCAAATTCTTTCTCTTCAATGAAAGCGCCTGGTGTTCTATCCATATACAGTTCAATGATTGGGTATATTTCTTTTTTCCATTCATTTGTCAATGGTTCTATCATTTCCCATTCCCTTTCTTTTAACCAAATACCATGTTCAGCCACTAAATTGAGAGTCAATTCTTCAAACCATCTCTCCAGAGTGTATCTATCCCGTCCGCTTATTATAACCACCTCATTTTTTGGGTCTTCAGAGAGTCTTTTGACTAACCTTATGAGGATGTCACCTGGTCTTGCCTCTTCGGGCCTTCCAGAAAATGGAACGAGGGTTCCGTCATAATCCAATAAGAGCAACCGCCTTTTCGCATTATTATAGTCTTTTATAATCTCCAGGTTCATTTTTGGAGAGATCAACTTTGCATGCCTCTCTTCTTGCAGTTTCTTTGTGTGAACCAGCCTATCTATAAACTCCTTTGACCAACGTATCACATTATAACGCTCTATCCTATTTTGCATGGCTCTATTGCGCTTTATCTGCTCTTCTTTTGGCATCATTAACGCTCTTTTAATCGCATCAGCTACTTCATCCGTATTATTCGGGTTTACTATGATTGCCTCCCCTAATTCCTGTGATGCCCCAGCCATCTCACTGAGGATTAAAACGCCACTTCCATCTTGTCTGCTTGCTATATATTCTTTTGCTATGAGATTCATTCCATCCCTAATGGGGGTAACAACTGCAACATCAGCAATAATATATAAAGAAGCAAGTGTAGGAAAGTCTAAAAAGCGGTAAAGATAACAGACAGGTACCCACCCAATCCTTCCATGCTCCCCATTAATCTTCCCGGTAAGTTCGTCTACCTCCTTCTTCAATAATCGATAATGTTCTACCTGAGTACGGGAAGGAACAGCAACCAGAATAAAACTTACCTTCTCTTCATACTCTGGGTTTCTATTCAAAAAGGCTGAAAAAGCTTCCAAGCGCTGTGGAATTCCTTTTGAGTAGTCTAATCGATCTATTGATATTATTATTTTACGGTCATCTAGCTTATCTTTCAAATTGGTGATCTCTCTTTTTACTTCTGGATCATAAACAGCCTTTGAAAATCGTTTATAGTCTATACCCATTGGGAAGGTATCAACTCTAACAATGCGATCATGTGCATTGATTTGGCCCATACTATACTCGTAACCTAACAACCGGTGGACGCTCAACAGGAAATGTCTTGCGTAATCATATGTATGGAAACCTACCAAATCTGCCCCTAATAGCCCCTCAAGGATTTGCTTACGCCATGGGAGCAAGCGAAAGACCTCAAAAGATGGAAAGGGTATATGCTGAAAAAAACCTATTGCTGCATCGGGCAATTTCTCCCTTATAAGACTTGGAAGTAACATTAAGTGAAAGTCGTGTATCCATATAGTGTCCCCTTTTTGTGCAACCTTCATGACAGAATCACTGAAAAGTTTATTTACCCTTTTATAGGCCTCCCAGAAGCTTCTATCATTGACTACGTATTGGGGAAAGTAATGGAAGAGCGGCCATAGTGTGCGATTACTAAAACCATGATAGTACTTTTCAATATCGGTTTTGGAGAGGAAGATAGGTTTGCAGTTATACTCTGATATCAATTTTGTCTCGATCTCTTCCGCTCCTTCTTCGATATTGTCCAGTGCTATCCCAGGCCAACCTATCCAAATGCTATTGTATGATTTATATAACGAACTGAGGCCAGTTGCCAAACCCCCAACACTCAATTGAAAGTGCAAAGCACCCTTTTTCTTTTCAATACTAACCGGCAACCTATTGGAAATGATCAATAATCTATTCATGATACACCCTCCAATACGGGTTACTTAAAGATATGAATTTTATATATCGAAAGACTATGTAAAAAAGAAAGAAAGAAAGTCAAATTAAATTGGGTAGGGCTTCGCTTTCCAAACTGTGTAACCTATAAAAATGGCTAGATGAGCTTTTGTTCAATTAAAGGAAATATATCTAAATAGCACCCCATTGTCAAGTAAAAGAAGACAAGGCCTTTTCAGGCTGTTTACACAAAACTTTCTTCTATAATTTTATTGACACCCATCTTCTATCTTGATAAAAAAGATCGTGCATTTATTAATTACAATCATATAAAAAGGAGGACTGAAAATGGATTTGGATTATAAGGGAAAGACTGTAGTCGTTACTGGAGGAGGCTCCAATATTGGCCGGGCTATATCCTTAACCTTTGCAAAAGAAGGTGCAAATGTGGTGATCGGAGATGTTGATACTGAACAGGCTGAAAAGGTTGCGAAAGAGGCCAATGCTTTAAATGCCGGTGGTAAAACCATAACAGCTAAATGTGATGTGACGAATATAGATGATGTACAGGCTATGTTTAAGAAAGGTTTCGAAGAGTTCGGGCAGATCGATGTATTAGTCAACAATGTTGGTTGGGATAACATTATGCTTTTTGTTGATACAACCCCAGAATTTTGGAATAAAGTAATTACTATCAATTACGTGGGGGTATTGAATTGTACCAAAACAGCCCTTGATTATATGATCGAGAAGAAAAGCGGAGCAATCGTCAGCATCAGTTCAGACGCCAGTCGGCAGGGTGAATTCAGAGAGGCAGTCTATGGTGGGGTCAAAGCAGCTGTTAACAGTTTTATGAAGACTATCGGCAGGGAAAATGGTCGTCACGGGATAAGGACAAATGTTGTATGTCCGGGAGTAACAGTGCCATCTGAAGACGTAGAGATTGGAGAAAAAAGCATGTGGAAACAGGCCAAAGACTTCTTTACACCTGAACAGCTAGAGAAGATCGCAAAGGCATATCCTCTCCGCAAAATTGGAAAACCCCAGGATATTGCGAATGCTGTTGTTTTTCTGGGATCCAATAAAGCAGCAGGCCATATTACCGGTCAGGTCCTCAGTGTAAGCGGCGGATACAGCATGGTGGGATAGACATAGATACGATTTCATATTAAGAAATATTAAGGCGTCTTTGAAAAAAGGAGTATGGGTATTTAATCAAATCCGTTAATTAATCCAGTAACGAAGAGTCGGAGAATGGAGAAAACAGCGGGTAGAGGTTCAGACCTTTTGGATAATAGCCCAACAAGCGAAGAATATCAGGCAATAAGGGATGTGATACAGCTTATATCGTTAGTCTTAAAAAACTATTCGCTCTATCCTGAGAATCATAGCATTTGTCAAAATTCTATCACCAAAGTCAAGGCCCATTTCGATAGTTTCTTGAAAGACTTCCATGTCATAAAACTCAATATACATAAGAAAGAGCTTATCTATAAAGACAAAGTTGTCTATGATGATTCATCTGAAAAGGAGGGATTGGCCTTCATCTTTTTTCGTGATGGTATTCAATGGCTTGAGATAAAAGAAGGCCTCTCCCAAGATGAAATCAAAGACCTTATCAAGACATTAGACCATTATAAAAACCTGCAAAGCGAGGCTGAAGGGGATTTAGTAACAGCACTTTGGGAATTCGATTTTCCACATATACACTACCACGCTTCAGATATTTATTGGGAAACTGAACCACAGACTGATTTGTCTCTTTTCCGTGCAAGTGATTCTGAAGGCAATAACACAATCCAGCAGGAAGAGGCACAAGATACCCCGATGGTAATATTTCCCGAAAGCAAAAAGGAAGATCTGTGGCAACTGACACCCGACGAATCCATTAAACTTCGACAGATGGTGAGGGATCAAGATAATTACAACTACAGGCAAGACCTCTTGGAATTGCTGATAATTCTCCTTAATGATCAAAATATAAAACTCGACTTTATAACTGTTTTAGATTTTCTCGAAGATGAGTTTTTACATGCTCTCAAGCAAGGTGAATTTCAATTTGCCTTCGATCTCACTAACGAACTCTATAAGACCCAAAAATTTTATAAATCCAATAAACAATGGGCATCTGTTTTTATAGACAAATTTTTTATCAAAATCACGGCCCCTGAGATCCTGAACGTCCTTTCACGGTTTTGGACTACCTCGGAAATGCTTGATCAAGAACAAATAGAGCCTCTAAAGCAGTTGCTCATTCGCCTTCCACCAAGAGCGATTCTTACACTCGGTCCTATGTTACCTGAAATTCAATCTCCACCTATACAAAGAGATGTCATAGAAGTCATTAAGGTTCTGGCAAGGAAAGATATTCGTCCCTTAGAACTCTTGATAAATCAATCAGTCGATTTTATAGCCCAAAAGCTTGTCAATATATTGGGGCAGCTTGAGGGAGAAAAACATACTAAGATACTCCTAGGAATGACCAACCATTCCTCAAATGGAGTACGCAAACAGGCACTCAAACATGTACTCAAAAGAGATGCAAACTTACTCAAGCAGGTCTTTCCATTAATCGAGGATGATACCAGAGAGATCCGACAGGTATTGCTGAACTATATGGGCAGTCATAAAAGCGAGCTGGCAGAAAGACTATTACTAGACTATCTCAAAAAGAAGGTAGGACAAAACACAGATCGTGAGCATCTACTGGCCTGTTATAGGACCCTGGGGAAATGCGGATCCTGTGTTTCAGTCCCGTTTTTAAAAGAGCGTCTTTTTTCAAAGGCGTGGATACCCAGTAATATTAAATCAGTCCATCGAAATGGCGCAGCAATTGCTTTGAACTTACTGGAAACAAAGGGATCAAAAGATCTACTGAAAAAAGCTTCAAAAAGTCTGTTTCCAAGTGTACGAATTGCCTATCGAAAGGCTAAGAAGACTTGCAGTTGAGGCTTAAAAATGGATTTAAAAAAAGAACAAACCTTTTTCGGAGAAGATTTTCTGAGACTCCTTTACAGACTCATTCAGTCTGTGAAGATCCACCAGGATAACAATCAGTTACTTTTAAACTCTGCGAAGGAGTTCAATGAGGTCATGGCTCCCTGGTGGGTGGAGGAGGAATCTTTAATGTTTTCAATCCATCGTGATCGGTTTTACCTGGAAGAAGAGAAGCTCCTCTTCAGACGTGAGAACGTAAGTCTTATACAAGAGATGCTCGATTACTTCAGAAATCGAAATCTTCAAGGGCTTCGTTTCCTTGCAACCATCAAAGATACCTCTTATGAGAGTATCCTAAGCTTTATACGTACCTTAAATAAAGCTGAAGAGCAAGAGGACCCATTAGATTGGCTCGTAACACAACTCAGTAAGAGGAATGAGTTTTCATGGATACAGATCGAAAAAGGAAGAAAGGCGGGCTCTCAGGAAAGGGATCTAGAACGAAAGGAATTAACCCGAAGAACGTACTTTAGTGCCCTCACCTCGTTACAAGAAGTGTCTGACAAATTAAGCTCACAAAAAAATGTGGGAGTTCGTAAGATAAAGCGGATAATTCAAAATATGATAGACATCCTTACTGAGGATGAGTCCATACTCCTCAGTGTGAGTACGATTCGAGATTATGACGACTATACATATGTCCACTCGGTCAACGTTGCAATCCTCTCCTTGTGTCTTGGGAAACGCGTTGGACTATCGAAATTGTCTTTAAGAAAGCTCGGTATCTGTGGGCTTCTTCACGATTTGGGAAAGGTAGATATACCCTTGGATATCCTTAATAAGCCGGGACGTTTGACCGATGAAGAGTTCAAGGAGATAGAGAAACACCCTTTGAGAAGCGTGAAACATATCATCCAATTAAAGGCTTCACATGACTTCAAGGTCAAGAGTTTTCTCCCACCTTTCGAGCATCATCTGAAATTCAATCTTTCAGGTTATCCTCGACTCTATAGGAAGAAAAGCCAGACTCTGCTCGGAAGAATCATAACCATAGCAGACGTCTTCGATGCCCTCACATCTCATCGAATATATCGACCTGCTCCATTTAGTCCAGATCGTGCTCTCGAAATTATGCTTGAAAAGTCAGGGGAAGATTACGATCCAATCATCTTAAAGGTATTTGTCAATATGTTGGGGAGATACCCTATGGGAACCCTTTTGAAACTCGACACAGGAGAATTGGCTTTAGTAGTCGAATCCCCTCAAGAAAGCGACAAAACTCGACCTCGGGTCGTTTTGTTGTCGCCTGACGGCAAAGGCAAATTAAAAAAAGGAAAGACAGTCAGCCTAGAAGAGTTGGATCCTCAAAAAGGCTCATATCTACGAAATATTAATAAAAGCTTCCACCCTTCGGTCTATGGAATTCAGTCTACTGAGTTTCTCTTCTAAATAAGTTCATACGTTGCGAATCGCTAATGGATTCTCTCAAAAAGGGCTGTAAAATCACATGATCTCTGTGATGTGTCATGAAATCCTTATACACACTGAAAAGCAGTACATTTTTTAAAGCACATTTATTAAAATTCCATATTTTACTTGACAAAAAGAAATAAAATCACTAATATAGCTAAGTTTATAAATAATGTGTTGATTTTGGAGAAGATGATGAAGACTTTCAGTGCCAAGAAAGGTGAAGTTGAAAGAAAGTGGTATTTAATAGACGCTAATGGTGAAGTACTTGGAAGACTGGCAAGTAAGAGTGCTATAATACTGAGGGGGAAACATAAACCTATCTATACACCCCATGTAGACACAGGTGATTTTATAATTATTATAAATGCAAAGAAGATTGTTCTTACAGGGAAGAAGTTACAACAAAAGGTTTATTATCACCATAGTGGTTATCCTGGAGGTCTCAAATCGATTGTTGCAGAAAAATTACAGCAAAAAGACTCTAGGGAACTTATACGGTTGGCTGTAAAAGGCATGTTACCCAAGAACAGACTCGGCAGAAAGATGATTAAAAAATTAAAGATATATGCTGGAGATGAACATCCACACCAGGCTCAGAATCCTCAAATCCTAAATATATAATAAAGAAGATGCCACTTTTATTCCCTCTCCAGTGGACTATTATCTTTCAAAATGGAGGAGTTTTAATGGAACAAGAGAGTTTATATGCAACGGGAAAGAGAAAGACATCCATAGCCAGGGTATGGTTAAAACCCGGTGGCGGTGATTTTAAGATTAACAACCAATCTATCGATGAATATTTCAAACGAGAAACATCAAAGATGATAATCAGACAACCATTTGAATTAACCGATACTTTAGGAAAATACGACGTATTTGCTACAGTCCGAGGTGGCGGCATATCGGGTCAGGCTGGAGCAATAAAACACGGAATAACAAAAGCTCTTTTAGAAGTAAACGATACGTATCGACCTCTTTTAAAGAGGGCTGGATTTATAACCAGAGATTCAAGAATAAAAGAACGAAAGAAATACGGACAAAAAGGGGCAAGGGCAAGATTCCAATACTCCAAGAGGTAGGATTATCAAATATTAAAAAAAGGCCTCTGTGGCCTTTTTTTATTAAAGAAGAAAAAAATGCTAAAAGTCGCAATAATTGGCGCAAGTGGGTATACGGGTCAAGAACTGATCAGACTTTTGCTGAGACATCCGAATGTTGAAATAACTGCATTGACATCAAGAAAGTTTGATGAGATAAAGGTGGCAGAAGTATTTCGAACCTTTTCTTCAGAAATAGACCTTGAGTTCACTAGCCCATCGCCAGATCATATCTGTAATCTCTCAGATCTTATAATATGCGCTTTACCGCATAAGGCAGCAATGAATATCGTTCCCGAGTTGCTAAAAAGCGGTAAAAAGGTCATAGACCTAAGCGCGGATTTTCGCTTTAATAGTCCCGAGGTCTATAAAAAATGGTACAGCGACCACACCTCCCCGGATCTTTTAGAGGAGTCTGTATATGGCCTTCCAGAATTACACAGGGATGAAATAAAAAAGGCGAGGCTTATTGCCAATCCAGGGTGTTACCCAACCAGTGCGATACTCGGAATTGCGCCATTGTTGAAAAACAAAATAATAGACGTAAAAAACATAGTTGTAGACTCCAAATCGGGTGTGTCTGGGGCCGGTCGGACAGTGGCAATGGAATATCTGTTCTGTGAAGTAAATGAAGGACTTAAGGCTTATAAGATAGGAGAACACAGGCATACACCTGAAATAGAACAAGAGTTAAGCCTGCTTGCCCATAAAGATGTCATCATCTCTTTTACTCCACATTTAATCCCTATAGATAGAGGCATACTGACAACTATATACTCAAACGCTATAAAAGATATTTCAATGCCTGAATTAACAGGGATCTACACCGATTTCTATAGCAAAGAGAGATTTGTAAGGATACACTCTGAAGACAGCCTGCCCAATATCTCTTTTGTTAAAGGGAGCAATTTCTGTGATATAGGAGTCCGATTCGATCCACGGACGAACAGGATAGTCGTAATATCTACAATAGACAATCTGGTTAAGGGCGCTTCAGGGCAAGCAATTCAAGATATGAATATCATGTATGGATTCCCTGAGGACGCAGGCATTAAGAATCTACCGCTGTTTCCCTGATCAATCAAAGATGTAAAGATGTAAGTAAAGATCTCCTTTAAAGGGAGGGATTTATCTCCTCATAAAGAATATGACCCATAGTATCCTTTGCTCTCATTTCAAACCTATTGAGGAGAAATGTCATAAGAGATATTCAGACCCTGTATATAGGATCAGTTATCACCTCATCCTCTTTACGCCCAAGCAACAACCTATTATTACAGGTAGGACAGCAAAAGAACTGGAGATACTCTTTAAAGAAATTACCCTCACTAAGGGATATGGGTTATTTGGCATGGTTCTTCATCCAGACCATGCACATCTTATTTTAACTGCCAAACCCACCCATTATATACCCACCATTGTTAAGGATATAGTAGAAAGGACATCATATGTAATCTTAAACAGGCATAGGGAGATACAGAAGAAGTACAGGATAAAAAAGCTTTGGAGTGGAAATTTTTATATAGAAACTTTGGGGAATTTTAATAGAGAGGGCTTAAAGAGATCCCTTCAAGATACGAAAGAACACCTCCTTATAGATGAATGGAGCACTATTTAAGAAAAAAAACAGCTCAACCTTTAAGAATTTAATAATTCCTCAACCTTATGAAGGACCCTCTCTTTGCGGCATCTTTCTGCAGTTATAATTGAAACGAGTTGAGATACTGCTGTTTCAAAGTCATTATTTACAACTATATAATCGTAGTCAACGACATACTGAAGTTCTTCTTTTGTACTTTTCAAGCGTTCTTTGATCTCCTCCTCCGTATTCGTCATTCTAGCTCTGAGTCTCTTCTTCAGGTCTTCCCACGATGGTGGAAGGATAAATATATAGATGCATTTTGGGTAACTCCCCCTAAGCTGTGTAGCTCCTTTTCCATCTATATCGAGAATTATATCAATTCCGTTACTCTTGTATTTTTTCAAAGCGTCTACTGGAGTGCCGTATCTATCCCCATAAATCTCAGACCATTCTGCAAATTTCCTGGCATCAACCATCTCTTTGAACTTCCCTTCGGAGACAAAATAATAATCATATCCATCATTTTCCCCTAGCCTAGGAGATCTTGTAGTGTATGATACAGAGTGCCATAGGTCAGGAAAAACCCGAGCAACCTCTTTACACAGTGATGTTTTCCCAGCACCAGATGGGGCTGATATTATAAAGATTAATCCCTCTTTATCCATTTGCATTTGCTTTGGCCCGTAAAACCTTGTTCAATCAAGACGATTTTGAACAATCGTCAGAATCGAATCTTTGTGCCACAGTCTCTGCCTGAACTGCGGATAGGATAATATGATTACTGTCCGTTATTATAATAGATCGGGTCTTCCTCCCTTGAGAAGCATCTATCAGTTTCCTGTCCTTTTTCGCCTCATCCTTCAACCTCTTCATAGGGGCTGAGCTAGGAGACACAATCGCTACTACTCTTGATGATACAACTACATTCCCAAATCCGATATTCAATAATAAACTCATCAATAACCTCCAACTCGTATAATATCTAATTATTATTCTATGTTTTGAATTTGTTCTCTGATTTTCTCCAGTTCGCTTTTTATCTTTACTACATTCTGTGAAATCTCTGAGTCATTCGCCTTGGACCCTATGGTATTGGCTTCACGATTTATCTCTTGAAGCAGAAAATCCAACTTCCTTCCAGCAGGTTCATCCATTTCCATAATCATACCGAACTGTTCGAGGTGGCTTCCAATGCGAACAAGCTCTTCTGTAATGTCACTCTTTTCTGCGAAAAAAATGACTTCTTGATCAAGTCTTTGAGTATCAAGTTCAAAGACATCGCTTAACTCCTTTACCCTTTTTGCAAGCCTGTCTCTATAATAGATTAAAACCTGAGGAGACTTTATCCTAATTTTATCAACCAACTCCTTGATAGCACCCAATTTCTCTAAAAGATCCTTATAAATAATTTCGCCCTCAAATATTCTCATTCTTTCTAAAGAATCGAAGGCACCATTTAAGGCATCTTTCAATGCATCCTCTTCTTCTTTATGTTCGGATTCTATCTCCTTAACAACAATTAGATCCTTAATCCTGACAAGCAAACTCAGATTTATCTCGTCATCGAGTTGTAATGTATCCCTCAGCTCTGTTAAGGCTGAATAATACTCTTTTGCTAACTCAATATTTAACTCTGCCTTTTGTTCTCCTTGTTTCGTATAATCGGATTGAATAGTAACATCAAAACGCCCTCTACAAAATCTTTTACCTATAATCTTTCTTATCTCACTCTCATAGGAAAGAAACCTCTTTGGCACTCTCGATGTGAAATCAAGGTATCTGTGATTAACCGACTTCACCTCAACAATAATACAGCCATACTCCAAAATACTCTTTGCAGATCCATAACCGGTCATACTCTTTAACATCGTTCTTGCTACTTTAATCCTTTAAGTTGGAATACGTACTTTCTTCTTAGCGTGTTCATCAATCCTATAATCTCTTTAGACCTATAGTCTGGATATGTCCAATCCAAGGCCCGGAATCCCCTGTCTTTGTACAACAAAGTCAAGTCAGCATATATCCCCTTTCTCAAATATGGTCTGTGTGCATATCCTTTTCCTGTCGCAAGGATTAAATGGCTTAAGGAGATGTAACCTGGGTCTATATTTAACCTTCTATCTCCTTGGCAGTCTGAAAAGTCGTTCTCAATCGCATTGGTAAATAGTTTTATGTCGGGCAGTCTATGAGGCAAAATCATTCTATCAAATGACAAAAACCGCCTTATCAAGTCGTTACCCATCTCTTTATTATAGTATGTTGTAAAGTTGAAAGGGAATATATGTGAAACAAAATCGATATCGCCAAATTTTCTTGATAATTCATCTGTTGCAGCTGCAATTAATCCGTTGGTCCTTGAAAAAACACTGGCAATCAGTTTTACTGGTTGCGGGATACTGGGATCACTCATCTTTTATAACTCTATTCCCTCTTTAGAGCGTCTTTTAGTTTTTCCACAGTTATTGCCGCTGTTCCTACCTCCCCTACGACAATCCCGGCTGCATAATTGGCAATAACAGAAGCCTCCTTTAAGGAGGCCCCGGCTGTCAGTGCAAGTGTTAAAGCGCTAATTACAGTATCACCAGCTCCCGTCACATCATAGACCTCTTTTGCCAATGTAGGAATGTGTGTTATATCGCCACTTTTCTCAAACAACGTCATGCCTTCTTCACCACGGGTAATCAATAGCAATTTACAGGCCAGCCTGCCTAATAAGATCTCCCCAACTTGCAGCAATGTCTTTTCATCTTTTATCTCAATACCGGCAGCCTCACTCGCCTCAATGTTATTTGGGGTAATTACCGTGACACCTTTATAATAAGAAAAATGATTCACTTTAGGATCTACTGATATGATCTTATCATTGTCCTTAATGAGGATACGGATTTCTCGAATCAATTGCTCAGAGACAATTCCCTTTCCATAATCAGATATGATAATTGCATCTATACTGTCCATATTCTTTATTAGATATGAAATGATCTTCTGCATGCTATTGTTGGTAATCTGAAAAGTATCTTCACGGTCGTACCGAACTATCTGCTGGTTATTGGCGATTACCCTTGTCTTTACCGAAGTAGATCTGTCTTTTTCAATAATTACTCCAGTGGTATCAATACCCATATCCATTAAAGAGTTAATAAGTTTCTCTCCATTCTCATCATCTCCAACTACTCCACATACATATACTTTAGCACCTAAAGAGAAAATATTATTCACTACATTTGTAGCTCCACCCAAACGGAAGCTCCCAGAGGTAACATTTACTACAGGAACAGGTGCCTCAGGAGAGATTCTCGACACCCTTCCCCATATAAATTCATCCAGCATTATATCACCGAGAACGAGGACTTTTGATTCTTGGAACCCTGATATAACCTCCAGCCCCTTTTTTGCGTCCAAAACCCTCTTCATCTCTACTCGTATCCTCAGCGCATAAAAAAACAGGGAAAGAAGCTTAGCCTCCTATTCCCCTCAGAATATTACATCCTATCAAACTTCATTTCTTATACGAGCCAAAATCAAAAATAATCTCAATTATAATAAATCTATAGGAAAAATCAAGAGATATTTCTTGTGTAATACCTGTTTTCCTGACCTTATGATAACTGCATCGTATTATTATAATCCTGAAAAAAAAAGCACTACTGTTCTTCGAACATCAAGGGTGCCTCTAATACTTCTACACCTTCAGGGATAGTAAAGACAAATAACGAATCTGACAAACCTCGATTGATCATAGAATTTTTAAACTTAATCCGAATAAAGTTCTCATAAAAATCGTAAAAGTAGGTTTCCTTAACCTGAAAGGTATCGTTGTGTATCACAAGAAATAACTCATTGATATTCGGTTGTGGCTCTCTTGGGATGAGTTTTAATATATAGCCTTCTTCTACAGTATTCGAATCAGAACCGATGAGATGGATATCAAAATCCCTCTTTAAGTCTCCCATTCCAAAGAGAAAGAAGGTAGAGGTGTTGGATTGATATACATCGGAGAGTTTATTTATCATCACCTGTCTGTCTTGAGCCACATACATCCAAAGAGTCTTTCCGTCTGTAACAATCTCCTGTTTGGCAGGAATATCATAATCCCATCGGAGTTTTCCTGGATTCTTAAAATAAATCCTTCCTTTCGAGACTTCGGTTTTATTTATCGATTTGACGGTAGACTCTTGAATAAACTCTGCCCTAAAGTCTTTTGTCCCCTTATAGACATTTTGAACCCTTTCAATAATCTCTTGAAGCGCAATACTTGAAGCCAGCTTTGGAAATAAAGCAGGCAAAGCGAATATCGCTGCAAGAAGCAGTATACTCCGTATAACTCTCAATGATCTTCTCCAGTATGTTTTTCATTCAAAGCCTGTTTATTAAGACCTTCCTTGGTTTGACACCATCGGACGGCCCCACCACTCCTTCTTCCTCCATCTTCTCAATTATTCTAGCTGCTCTGTTATAACCGATTCTCAGATGCCTTTGAACCATTGAGATAGAAGCCTGTTTTGTATTAGCCACAAGCTCCACAGCCTTATCATACTTCTCGTCATACTCAAGACTGTCTTTAGTAGCAGCCTCCTGTTTGAGTTCGAAGATTGAAGGGTTATAGGAAGGCCCTACCTGCTCCTTTATAAAGTCGACCACCCCCTTTATCTCTTTTTCCGAAAGATATGCCCCATGAATCCGTTGAATCTTTGCTGTGCCTGGCAGTAGAAAAAGCATATCGCCTGAGCCCAATAAGTGTTCTGCACCATTCGTATCGAGTATCGTACGTGAATCCACCTTAGAGGAAACCTGGAAGGAGATCCTTGCAGGAAAATTCACCTTAATTATACCAGTCAACACATCTACAGATGGACGCTGAGTAGCGACTATAAGATGAATCCCAGCAGCTCTTGCCATCTGCGCTAATCTTGCAATTGACTCTTCAACCTCTTTTGACGATACCATCATTAAATCTGCCAGTTCATCAATTATTACAGCGACATACGGTAACCTCTCTTGTGAAACACAGGATTCTGCTCCATCATCTGCAGAAGTATCCTTCTCAATATCTAGGATTACCCGGGCTGGATCTATTGACTCACTATCGATTTTCTGATTATATCGCTCTATATTCCTCACCCCTTTTTCTGCAAGCAGGCGATACCTACGCTCCATTTCTTCAACCAGCCATTTCAGTACTATTGCAGCCTGTTTCGCCTCAGTAACAACCTCACATAAAAGGTGAGGGATCCCATCGTATACGGAGAGTTCGAGTCTCTTTGGGTCAATCATTATCATCTTCACTTCATCTGGGGCAGCCTTAAACAGGATACTACAAATCATAGAATTTACAGAAATACTCTTCCCTGTCCCAGTTGCTCCAGCTATCAACAAATGTGGCATCTTTGCTAAATCAGAGACTATGGGGTTCCCAAATATGTCTTTCCCTAATACTACAGTCAATCTAGATCTGGTTTTGTAGAAAACATCCTTATCAACTATATCATTGAAAAAGACCGTCTCTCGAATAGTATTTGGGATTTCTATACCTACAACAGACTTGCCAGGGATGGGGGCCACAATTCGAACACTAATCGCCCTGAGCGCCAATGCCAGGTCGTCTGAAAGGTTAACGATTCGATTGATCTTGATGCCGGGTGCAGGTTCAAATTCATACATCGTTATAACAGGCCCTGGTCTTATTTCTGTGACCTTCCCCTCCACTCCAAAATCATAGAGTTTCTTCTCCAGAACCTTTGCGTTCATTACCAAACTCTCTCGATCTATGGTGGTTTCCTTTTGTTCTTGCGTGTCCAAAAGCGATACGGGTGGGCATTGATACGTACCTTTTGCCTTCGGAATATCAAACTCCCGCTGCTTCGGTTCTCCACATTCTTTGGCTCTTTCAGTCTTTGGTGGCGAATCTATAATAGCAGGTGGTTCAGACGTATAGGATCCTTTGTTTTTTTTCTTATTAGAGGGCTTTTCCTTTAGTGGTTTAAACCTCTGCTTATTCTTGAGATAATAAAGATGAAGGTTACGCAATACAATTAAAAACAGCTCCTTAGCTCTCTTTCCAACCCACCATAAGGATATATTAACACTGACCATTAAGGAGGAAACAAAGATTAGCAAAAGAAGCGTATATGCACCCATTCGATTGAAGTATCTCTCAAGTTCACTGACCAATACCCCGCCCAGAACTCCACCTGAGATAACCGGTTGATCAAAAACAGTTAGATTATTAAATCTCAGGCTCAATATCCCGGTTGTTGCTAAAATTAATAGAATATAAGCGATTAGCTTACAGTAATTAAACCTGAACTCTTTTATAAAGAATAATCGCATAGACAAAACAAAGAGAATGATCGAAAAAAGATAAGACGCCAGACCAAAAATCTGTAAGACAGCATCAGCCAGATACGCTCCTGTAATACCCCAGAGGTTATTTACTTTCTCTGTATGAGAAACATAGCTGTTAAAAGATGGATCTTTGGGGTCATAAGAGATGAGACTGGAAGTTATAAAAAGAGCAATACCAAAGATTACCAATCCAACAATCTCTCTACTTATTCTGTTTTTTAATGAAAGAGACGCTGTTTTACTCGTCTTGTATTTATTAACAGGTCTTGTCTCTCTATCCTTTTTTAAATCCATCGTGGCTCTTTTATTCATATAGATCTATTTTTTCCTCAATCTTACCGCCGCTAATCTCCTCTCACTCGTATATTCGGTGTTGTATTTCACGTTATAGTCCCGATCGTTGACCCTTCTGATTCGGTGAATCTTAAAGTACCTCAACTGAACTCAAACAAAGGGATACGCCTTCTAAGCATGGGTCATGTATTACGGAATCTATTTTAAGAATGCGTGTACGATGATAAAAGATTAAGCAGTATAACCATCGACCCAAGGCACCAACAATAATAGGCAAAGTATCTTAACTTCTCTTGTTTTAATATCCTGATTAAAAACCGTATTGCAAAGATGCCTGTTATCATCGCACTTAAAGTGCCAATCGTACAGGCCAGGATATCATCAGCCTTAATGTGTAAGATTGCCGGAATTTCCAGTGCTGTTGCCCCTAAAATAGCCGGAATTGAAAGTAAAAAAGAAAATCTTGCGGCTTCTTTACCATCAATCCCCATGAATAGGCCTGCTGTAATTGTAGAACCTGATCGAGAAATACCAGGAGTAATAGAGAGTCCTTGAACGAGACCAATGAGTAGAGAATCCTTAAGGGTTAACACATTTGCATCTCGCTTTTTTCCCTTGATACGATCCGCAAAAGCCAGAAGTATGCCTGTTACAATTAACATGGATGCTGTGAATTTAACAGAAGTGAATAAAATCCCAATATGATCCTTAAACAGAAATCCGATCATAAAGGTGGGAAGCGTCCCTGCAAGAATCAATACGGCCAATCTCCGCTGCGATTTATATATATTAGAGTCTCTATCATTATACTTTCCTTTGAAATGAAACCCAATGAATAATGACTTTAGGATAACAAGGATGTCCCTTTTGTAGTATATCAGAACCGCAAAGAGCGTCCCCATATGAAACATAACATCGAATAGAATCCCCGGCTGATGAAAACCCTCTATATAATGCTGTGCAACAACTAAATGTCCAGAGCTACTTACAGGTAAAAATTCAGTCAACCCCTGAAGGATTCCTAAGATAAGCGCTTGGGGAACAGTCATTAATGTATCCTTTTAAAACAATCCCAATATCAAATATCGCTTCTAGGGGAATTTACTATTCATACACCTTCACCTAGGTTTCTGCTCATTATGTCATACACCTTTTGAACAAGGTCTTTTCTGTCTTTTACTCGTAAGTTCTCTGTCTCAATGGGTTCATTGATGATAATATCAATATCTCCTGGATGAACCTTCATGGTTCCCTTCTTCATAATCTTATTGCTGCCTTTGATTGTAATTGGGACTAGAGGGATTTTCTTCTTCAATGCAAGAAGAAAACCACCTTTTTTAAAAGGCTGCAATCTCCCATCATAACTTCTCGTCCCCTCTGGAAAAATCATTATTGAGGTCCCACTTTGAATCTTAGACTGAGCAGCATCTATGCCCTTTTTTGCCTTTTGGGGATTATAGCGATCAACTCTGACACTGCCTACCATATACATCAGGCAACCGAGAATAGGCACCTTAAAGAGTTCCTTCTTTGCCAACCATTTAAAAGAAACCGGCAATACAGATAATGCAAAAATATCATGCATACTCTGATGGTTCGACATGAATATCTGAGGTCTGCCCTGAATAATATTCTCAATGCCAGTTATTCGAAGTTTCACACCACTGGCAAAAAGACACAATCTGCCCCAAGTATTTACATGGAACCGGATCACCTTGCCTCCCCTGTTAAATGGGAGGCTCAATGCTACCACAGGAAAGTATAATACGGTAATAACGGTAACAACAGACCAGAAATATATGGATCTCAGCAAATCGATTCCCTCCATATGCCCTTTTTTGATTTCAATTTGATAGCTTTGTAAACTTGACATTGCAACACAAAACTTCTAAAAGGGTCTTTTTAACCTTCAATCGATCTCACTAAAACCACTGCACATGCAGCGATCCCCTCCCCCTTACCTGTAAAACCAAGTCCCTCTGTAGTTGTGGCTTTTATATTCACTTGACTCGTATCTATGTCCAAAACACCAGCGATGTTTTCAATCATCTTATCCATATAACCTGCCAATTTAGGATTTTGTGCAACGATTGTAGAATCAATATTATTGATCCTAAATCCCCTGTCTTCTTTTAATATTTTTACTACCCTAAGTAGTTCCAGGCTTGATATGCCTTTTAACTTGAGATCGCTTTCAGGGAAGTGTTTCCCCAAATCCCCCGCTCCAATAGACCCTAGTATCGCATCACATATTGCATGAAGAAGAACATCACCATCAGAATGCCCCAGCAAGCCCAAATGGTAGGAGATATTAACTCCACCTAATACGAGTTTCCTGCCTTCAACCAATTGATGGACATCATATCCAAAACCTATCCTCATAAAACAGCCTCAGCACCTAAAATTGTATCTGTTTCGCCAGATAGTAAATTTAATGGTTTTTACAAAAATCTTTGAGTTGTCCTGTTATAGTCTGATCTTTAAAGAGCGAAACGATTACCTAATATTGTACTATTTTAATGCCATTCAAAGAATGACTAACCGCACGCTTCAACGATGGTTAAGTGTTCAATCCTCCAGAAAGGCCTCGGCTATAATCAGATCCTCTGGTGTTGTAATCTTAATGTTCTTATAAGAACCCATTATTGTCCTCACCCTTATCCCCAAAACCTCTACCAAAGAAGAATCATCATAACCAAAAAGATTATTTGAAAAGGCATTTTCATATGCCTCTTTAATTATATCATATTGAAAAGTCTGAGGGGTTTGTGCAAGCCAGAGTTTCTTTCGATCCAGTGTGTCTTCAATCTCTCCTGTAAAAGAGACAGTCTTTACTGTATCCTTTACAGGGATTGAGACTACAGTTGCTCCGCACTTTCTGGTCTTTGATATCGATTCATCTATAAGCTGAGAGGTAATAAATGGACGGTTACCATCATGTATCATCACCAGATCACAGCCTTGTTCAATTGCATCGAGACCGTTTTTAACAGAAACTTGTCTTTCATTACCACCGATAACGATTTTAGTAACCTTTTGCAGATTGTATTTTTCTATGATCTCTTCTTTACAGCGACGCTCCTCCATTTTAGAAATAATGACATACACCTCGCTGATACTATCTGAGTCTTCAAACCGTAAAAGGGTCTGGGCTAATATCGCTTTACCCCCTATATGAAGAAATGGCTTACTGATACTTTGCCCCATTCTCTTTCCCACTCCTGCAGCGGGTATCAGGGCAATAACCCTCATTGAGTCCCCATTTAAAACCTGTAACAGTTTAATTCTTGCACCATTTAAGCGCTATGCAATAGAACGCTTTGATCAAGCTTGAACGACGGTCAAATTTTAACCTGTGCAGTTAGTTGTTTGAGCGTCTATGTGCGCTAGGAAAGAACAGAAAGGTAAACTTAAATAATACGAATTTCTAAAATACTGCCTTTTGTGAAAAGATTAATACCCCAAATTTTGTACAATCCTACTGGAGGCCTCTTCTCTTAAAACAGAAAAGATCATTCTTCCAGCAGTAGTCTGCAAAACACTGGTCACAGAGACATCGACCTTTTTTCCTACATGATTTTTCGCATGATCAACCACAACCATTGTACCGTCATCGAGGTATGCCACCCCCTGCCCAGACTCCTTCCCCTCCCTCAATATCCGGACATTCATAATCTCCCCAGGAAGCACGACCGGCTTGAGGGCATTCGCCAGCTGGTTTATATTCAATACTGAGACTCCCCGAAGTTGCGCTACCTTGTTGAGGTTAAAATCATTTGTAATGACCTTTGCTTCCATTTCCTTGGCTAACGCTACGAGCTTGGCATCCACATCCTTTATCTTCGGAAAATCTTGCTCTACAATCCTCACATCTAAACCAGCCTGTTTTTGCATCCTTTCTAATATGTCTAAGCCGCTTCTCCCTCTGGTTCGCTTTATAGAGTCAGAAGAATCGGCAATATGTTGCAATTCAAGAAGAATAAAATTGGGAATGATAAATGTTCCTTCAATGAATCCAGTTTCACAGATATCTGCTATTCTACCGTCGATAATAACATTTGTATCTAAGATTTTTATACTCTCTCCAGGTGGGCGCCTCTTATAAAACATTACTAAATCAGAGAGTTTGAACTCTTCTCCTTTCTTTGTCCCTACCCTCAGACCGATATACCCCACAATGGCATTCGTCAATATATGGGCAATAAGACCTGGAAGCTGCCCCCCGAATAAGCTGAACAAGAATGCATAAGAAAAAAGGTTTGCTATAATGAGACCAATGATCAGACCCACACATCCTCCCACTATGGATCTCATCGGATAATTTAAAATACGCTTTTCTAAAAAAATTACAGTTAAGGAAATAAGCAGACCTGCGAATACTCCCAATATTGCTAAAGATAAAGAGCTAAAAAAATCATAGATAATATAGTACGCACCTAGACAACAAATCAAAACGAGGAAAACTCGCAAAAGTGTAGTTCCCACCTATCAACCACCTCCTTTACTCTTAATATCGATACGAGGTACACTTTTTTTCAAATTTCAGAAAATTTTACGCAACTTCTCACGTTGTCAAGCTCTCGGTTGACTACTTCACGTTTTTATTTTGAGAGAGTTGACGAATCCATGAACATAGCTCGTATTCTGTGTTGCCTGCTCATAGAAATCTTTGAAATCGTTGTGCGAAATGTTCTTTTTAGAGGTTATTACGTTCAAGGCTCAGGGCTGGCCGCCTTATCTTTATACTCTTCTATATCCATCGTTTTCTCACCTTGAACCGTGGAACCGTGAATCTGAAAAGTCCTTACATCTGTCTATTCAACCCGTAGTCCTTTACAAGTCCCGGCTTCTTTATTAGGCGTTACACTTTTCGAGTCTATTCACATAGCTGTTGTTATGCTCAGAATCTTCAAAATCGTTCAATATTCATCGTCGTTGAATCTTAAATATGACAACCTGAGGACTTACCATTTAGGTAAGAAGCAAACAAATCATCTGCCTGTAATTCAATTGAAAGGGCTGTTGTTTATTAGGCTTGAATACTAGCTGCCAAAGATACTCTTGATATTATCTTCTATAACCTCTTCTGTAATGTTTTGGGCAATTGAGAGTTCTTTTACCAAAAGGTTTCTTGCTGAATCGAGCATCTTTCTCTCCCCAAAGGAGAGATCTTTTTCGAGCTTTAATATAAAGAGATCTCTAAGCACCTCAGCCACTTCAAATACTGAACCGCTCTTGATCTTTTGTGTGTATTCGCGGTATCTTCTATTCCATGTTTGATTCTCGACCTCTATATCTTTCTTTCTTAATATCTCATAAACTCTGGAGACTTCATCCATATGGATTACCCTTCGAAGACCAACTGTTTTGATATTGTCAATGGGGATCATTATGGTCATATCACTGTCTAATATTCTGAAGATAAAAAAAGTCTGTTCTTTATCAGAGATCTTTTTGTTCTCAATAGACTGAATAACTCCTACACCATGTGAAGGGTATACTGCTACGTCTCCTATCTTAAACATACGACAATACCTCCCATCTGTGCTTTTTCACTTCTCTACTTGGTGAACTTAACACATTTCAACCGTATAGTCAACAGTTAATAATTTTTCAGATTACAGCTCAATTAAAGAAGCAAAGACAAGGATATTGAAGATAAAAAAATAAGGCCATCTTATACTTAGATCAGATGGCCTGTTCTAAAAACCCTGAACCTAATCGACCCATTTGAATGGCATCTTCTTTTGTCCAGGACTTTTTTGTTACGAAGGTTTTGTTTTGAACTGTTTAACGGACTAAAAGTGTTTCATAGAAGGAAAAACATATATATGCTTTTCAAGTCAGTGCAGGGAAACTCGTCTTCTAAGGCTGAAAACAAAAGGAAGTTTGTACAACAGGGGTTTTTGACAGGCTCTGTTAATGTTCATTAACTTTAAAACAACACATCCAAAAGAAGATATGCATTGGTCACGGTCATATCGGTTTCAGTCATGCTGCCATAGAAAATAAACGGGTTTTCGTAATCGAAATCCATGTAAATACCACCGAAGCGTAAAAACATCTTCTCTTTATCAATTGGCTGGATATAGTATAACTCATACGCATCGCCATTTACCATAAGCTTGTTTATGAGCTCCCCACCGCCTGTATTGAGAAATCTTGCCCAGTACTTTGATCCATGATTGTATTCAAAACCAATCTTGGGATTTTTCCAGTTCTCAATGGGCAGTTCGTACCTGAAACCCGTATGGGCAATTTTACCGCTTTTCGACTCTCCCAGATTTCCACTGAGGTTATCGCCGAATATTCCCAGTTCCAAACCCGTTGTAAAGAGCGTACCCTGGGAACTCGGGTCGAAATGCGCATAACCATAAGTGAAAAACCAATCGAGTCCATCCTCATTTATATTATTGAACTCGATGTGGAAGAGAGTCAAGTTTATTCCTCCTTGCTTATCAGGAATACTGGCAACAGTCATGCCGGGTAGGCCTTCCAGTGGACGTAGGGTTATAATCCTTGAATGACCGAGAATCATTAAAGAATTATCAATATTGGGGACCTGTGTTTCAAAGACAATTGCAGGACCCCAGGAATCTTTTGCATCTACCCCTCTATATTCAAGCCAATTCTGATAGACCTTTATGTATAAAATGCGTATCAAGGAATTCTCTAAATCCGTCCATTCATCGAGGTAAATACTCGCAATCAAACCATCCATCTCTATATCTCCGGCTGCTTTGGGCCAGGTCGCCTTCCTTAGCCGATTCTCTCTCATCCCACTCGGAGGCCCCTCGCTTGAAGGGAGACGTCCACAGGTGAATGAAAGGTGTAAATCAGGGATGCGATAATCGATGTAGGCCCGCTCTACATGAAGATTCCCTTCACTGTCCGGAATGCTGGGATAATTAGAGTTATTTGCGATTTCATCGAAATTACTCTCTCCCCATAATTTGAAGCATGCGATTCTGCCGTGAAATACCAGGTCATCGGTAATATCAACCTTCAGGTTAAGTCGCAGCCTGTTCGACCAGATATCCTCTGTATTCGCATCGTCCTTTATTCCGATTGTCATTGTGTCTTTATAACGAAAATAGTCCATCCTGGTGCGAAACTCCCCTCCTATTATAACCCGATCGAGGATCGACTTGGTCTCTACCTTGTCGAGCCTGTTTGACAGTTCTGCAATGTCCTCTTCCATCAGTCTGAGATCGGTATGACTGGACGCTTCAGGCGTGAGAGGAATCATAAGAAATACAATTGTAAACCCAAGAAGAAGATATGTAATAAATCTCCTTACCATTTCACCCTCCTTGATATTAATATAGATCATATCTAAAAACAAACCAGCAGGGATCGGCAAGTCTGAATCCGCACCATGAGCCAATCAGATAGTTTTTCATTGCATCCCTCTGTGAAGAGGATATCTTGTCGCTTATATCCTTCCTTCTCGCGTGCCTGTTTTTCAAAGAAGCGGTTCCACTGAGCCTCATCATATTTACACAGAAGAGAAATACGGCGCATCCCCATCTTTTTTATGACAATACCCGCATTTGTCTGAAAGATCATTTTTCCCTTTTCAGCATAAGAAAAAGACGGATATTGAGAAATCAAGAAGAACAAAATTACTCCAAAAAAACCCGGTTTTTCGCATCTTTGCTCTCCCTTGCCTAGTTCCTATTACTCATTTAAAACAACACATCCAAAAGCAGATATACGTTCGTTATTGTCATATCACTTTTCGATACACTCCCATACGCCACCAGCCGGTTATAATAATCATGATCAATATAAACACCGCCCATGCGTAAGAACATCCGTTTATTATCTATGGGCTGAATATAGTACAGTTCATAGGCATCTCCATGAATCAAAAGTTTGTTTATCAGATATCCGCTCCCCATACCGGCTAAACCAGCAAAGTATTTTGAACCATGGTTGTACTCGAATCCTATCTTTGGATTTTTCCATCTTTTAATAGGCAGTTTGTATCTCAGACCCGTATAAAAACCAGAGAATGAGCGGGACTCGCCTAGGTTTCCGTTTATACTATCACCGAATATTCCTATTTCATATGAACCAAACGGTGTAGTGACCGTTGAACCTTCGGAACTTGCATCGATCTCACCATAAATAAAACTCAAAAACCAATCAAGACCATCTTTATTGATGTCATCAAACTGGATATGCAAGGTATAGAATGTAAGCTCTCCAAAATCTTCAGCAGGTGAAGTGATGCGATAACCAAGTGCCTCATATTCTGCGGGCAATTCTGTAAACGTAGCCAAAGAGAGAAGCTTTGTGTAGCTCAACCAAAGAAGTGAGTTTTCGATATTGGGAACCTGCGACTCAAAAGTGACTGAGGGGGCAGAGGTGTCTTTAATCTCTATCCCTCTATACTTCTGGTAATTTTGAAACAACTTTGGATAAACAAACCTTAATACGGATTTCTTCAGATCCGTAAATTGATCGAGGTATATATTGAGAAATATTCCATCGAGTTCTGCATCCACGAGGAGTTTTGGATAGGTTGCCTTCCTCGTCCGATTCTCTCTCAATTCAGCTGGAGGCCCCTCGTTTGTGGGAAGACGACCAATTGTGAAACTGATCTGCAAATCGGGTATGGCATAATCCACATAGGCCCTCTCCACATGGAGATTCCCTTCGCTATCCGGGATACTGGGATGATACATATCCCTTTCATACCCAATGAAATTGCTCTCTCCCCATAATTTAAAACAGGTGAGTCTCCCATGAAATACCAGGTCATCAGTAATATCCGCCTTCAGGTTAAGTCGCAACCGGTTTGACCAGACATCCTCTGTATTCGCATCGTCCTTTATTCCGCTTTCCATTGTATCTTTGTATCGGATATAATCCATCCTTGTCCTGAATTCACCCCCTATAACAACCCGATCGAGGATCGATTTGGTCTCCACCTTATCTAGCCTTCCGGACAGTTCTGTGATATCCTCTTCCATCAGCCTGAGATCCTCATGGTTGGATGCTTCAGCCGTCAGGGGAATCATAAGAAATCCAATTATAAACCCAAGAAGAAGATATGTAATGCCCCTCTTTACCATCTCACCCTCCCTGATTTTCTAAATTAATCGGAAAAGAGACCTGCAGCAATCGGTAAATCCGAATCTGCACTATGCGCCATCAGATAGTTCTTCACTGTCTTCATCTCTGAAGGAGATACCTTGTCGCTTATATCCATCCTTCTCGCATGCCTGTTTTTTTCAAAGAATCGATTCCACTGGGCTTTTGCATACTTCACAGGAGAGAAATCCGGCGCATCCCCACCTTTTTTATGGCAGGCCCCGCATCTTGTCTGAAAGATCACTTTCCCCTTTTCAGCATGGGAAAAAGACGGATATTGAGAAATCAAGAAAAACAGAATTATTCCAAAAATAAATCCGTTTTTTTGCATCTTTCCTCCCCTTCATTATGCATAAATCTTTTTAAAACCTCACATCCATGAGTAAATAGCTGTTGATAAGAGTCATATCGCTATCTGGCACAGAAACAAAGGTATTCGATTTATCATAATCATAATCCATATACACTCCGCCAAACCTGCAAAACATCCTTTTCTCAATGATTGGCTGGATGAAATATATCTCGTAAGCATCTCCTCCTACATTCAGCTTATTTACAAGATCTCCACTCCCGCTCGAAAACATTCCAAACCAATATTTAGAAGAATGGTTGTATTCAAGGCCGATCTTTGGGTTATTGAATACGTCGATAGGAAGCTCATAGCGAAGCCCCAGATATATGGAGTTACCATCACGGCTCTCCCCCAGGTCTCCATTGAGATTATCGCCGAATATCCCCACCTCATAGATACCTCCAAAGACCGTACCTCTTGACCTCGGGTAAACGGAGATCAGCGCGAAAGATGCAAAACAATCGAGACCGCTTTCATTGATATCATTGAATTGAAAATGGAGACAGTAAAGCTCCCCATGCCCACCGTCTTCTGGAGCGCTTGTAATCGGCGGGGCATCTAATGTGCCGTATAAGTCACTATAGGCTTCGCCAGTTGGCAGATCTAATAGTTTTGCAAAGCTAATCCACATAAAGGAGTTTTTAATTTCAGGGACCTGTGTCTCAAACGATGCAACGAGTAATCTGCTATTATCAAAATCAACCCCCTTATCCTGAAGGGTATTCGTTATAAAACCAAAATAATGGAGTCTGAAGGTGGATCCTTTTGAATTCGTCCATTCATCAAGGGAAAAACTTGCGATGATACCGTCCGATTCTCCATCGATGAAGAGTCTTGGATAGGTCGCCTTCCGGGTTGTGTAATCCCTCAAACCATTCGGAGGCCCCTCGTTTGTAGGCAAACGCCCAAATGAGATGACAATGTGCGAATCAGGAATGCGATAATCGATGTAGGCCCGCTCCACATGGAGATTCCCTTCGCTGTCAGGAATACTGGGAATGGTCATATCCATTTCGGGCATAAAGAAATTGCTCTCTCCCCAGAGCTTGAAATAGGTGAGCCTGCCGTGGAATACAAGGTTATAGGTAACATCCGTCCTCAGATTAAGCCGAAGTCTATTTGACCAGATATCCTCAGTAGTCGCATCATCCTCCGCCCCTGATGTAAACAAATCTAAAGTAGCAGTGGTGTCCTCGTACTTAAAGTAATTAAGCCTTGATCGAAACTCACCACCGATAATAACCCGATCGAGGATCGATTTGGTCTCCACCCTATCGAGTCTGTCGGACAATTCTACGATATCCTCTTTCATCAACTTAAGATCCTCATGTCTGGACGCTTCAGACTTTAGAGGAATCATGACTAGCTCAATTGCAAATCCAATAAAAAGATATGTAATGAACCTCTTTACCATTTCACCCCCCCCCTCTCGATCTTCTCGATTAATTCGAAAATAAACCCGCAGCGATCGGTAAGTCCGAATCCGCACCATGATTCATCAGATAGGTCTTCACTTTTTCCATTTCTGAAGGGGATATCTTATCGCTTATATCTGTCCTTCTTGCATGCCTGTTCTTTTCAAAAAACCGCTTCCACTGGGCCTCTGCATACTTCACAGGCGAGAAATCAGGTGCATTCCCACCGCTCCTATGGCAAGCTCCGCATTTTGTCTGAAAGATCTCCTTTCCACTTTCAGCATGAGAAAAAGGAACAGGACTCAATAGGCAAAGAACGATGTATATTGCTGTAGTAGTATAAAGTGACTTCTTCATCTCTTCTCCCCCACATTCATTTTATATTCGAATACCTCTACAAATAACTCCTTCATAGCCCTTTTTTTATACTGCTTAAAATAAGACATCCATAAGCAGGTATGCATTGGTTACTGTCATATCGCTTTCTGTCATGCCGCCGTAAAGTAAGAAGGGATTTTCATATTCATGATCCATGTAAATAAAACCGAGACGCAAAAAGATATTCTTCCTACCAATAGGCTGAATATAGTAGACTTCATAGGCATCACCACGAACCATAAGCTTGCTGATAAGGTCTCCAGAACCTGAAGTGGCAAATGCTGACCAGTATTTTGAGCCATGGTTGTATTCAAAACCAATCTTCGGATTCTTCCATTTATCAATTGGCAGTTCATAGCGTAATCCCGTATAAATTGCCGAGAAAGAGTGGGGCTCCCCTAGATTCCCGTTGAGAGAATCTCCAAATAGACCTATTTTATAAGAAAACAGGGGTGTTGTAATGATTGAGCCTTCTGAACTCGGGTCTATTTTGCTATACATATAGCTCAAAAACCAATCTAGACCGTGTTCATTGATATCATCAAACTGGATATGAAAGAAATAGGTGTCAATCTCACCTAGTTCTTCAGGAAATGAGGTGATACTGTATCCCAACGCCTCATATGCTGGAGGTAAACTGGTAAGTGCAGGCCAGCCAAAAACATGAACATACGCAATCCAAAGAAACGAGTTCTCGATACAAGGAACCTGCATCTCAAATATTACGGTAGGTGCAGTCGTTTCGTTCATATCTATTCCTCTATAATCGAGCCAATTTTGAAAGAACTTTACATAAGCAAACCCCAGCATGGATTCTTCCAAATCCGTAAATTCATCGAGGTGTAGACTAAAAAATACCGCATCGATTTCTGCATCGATGAGCAGTTTCGGATAGGACGCCTTCCTCGTTTGATTCTCTCTCAGCTCACCTGGAGGTCCTCCAGTTGTTGGAATACGCCCAATAGAAATGGAAAGGTAAGGATCGCGGATCATATAATCGATATAGGCCCGCTCTATATGGAGATTCCCTGCACTGTCCGGAATGCTGGGGCGATTGAAGTCATTTGCGATCCCATCGAAGTTGCTCTCCCCCCAGAGTTTGAAACAGCTGAGCCTGCCGTGG
This sequence comes from Thermodesulfobacteriota bacterium, assembly GCA_034189035.1. GTDB lineage: Bacteria > Desulfobacterota > UBA8473 > UBA8473 > UBA8473 > JAUXFK01. The sequence goes on along the minus strand of JAXHVA010000003.1, from coordinate 44,000 downwards.
AATACAAGGCCATCGGTAATATCTGCCCTCAGATTGAGCCGCAAGCGATTTGACCAGATATCCTCTGTATTCGTATCGTCCGCAACCCCGCTTGCAGTAGTATCTTTGTATCGGATATAATCCATCCTGGTGCGAAACTTACCCCCAACTATAATCCGATCAAAGATCGATTTGGTCTCAACCTTATCGAGCCTGTCCGAGAGTTCTGCGATATCCTCTTCCATCAACTTGAGATCCTCATGACTGTATGCTTCAGACGTTAGAGGAATAATGACAAATCCAATTGCAAATCCAAAAAGATACATAATGAGCCTCTTTGCCATTTCACCCTCCTCTCTCTTCTCGATTAATCGGAAGATAAACCTGCAGCGATCGGCAAATCCGAATCCTCAGCATGTTCCATCAGATAGACCTTCACTGTCTCTATACATGAAGGGATACATTATCGCTTATATCTGCCATTCTAGCATACCCACCGCTTTTATTGGGCTTTGGCAGACTTTCTTGTCACCTTGTGCCCGTGGCTATTGGCAAATCGGAATCCGCAGCATGTTCCATCAGATAGACCTTGACTGCTATAATTTCTGGAACGGATACTACATCGCTTATATCTGTCCTTCTGGCATGCTTGTTCTTTTCAAAGAACCGTTTCCACTGAGTTGAAGCGAATTTAACAGGTGATAAATTCGGCGCTTTTCCACCTTTTCCATGACAGGTACCGCACTTTGTCAAAAAGACCTCTTCACCCTTTTGAGCATTAGCAAAAGGAAGAGGAGTCAAAAAGCAAAAAGTGAGGTATATTAAAATAATACATACTATCTTCTTCATCCATTATCCTCCTAAATTCATTATGAATTCGAAAGTCTTTACGCCTAGAACAAGACATCCATAAGCAGATAACCATTGAGTACTGTCATTTCACTCTTGGACATTGTCCCGAATATCACAAACGGGTTCTCATAGTCGGACTCCATAAAAATACCGCCAATGCGCAAAAAAGTGTGCTTTTTATCTAGAGGCTGTATATAATACAACTCATATGTATCACCGATAACATGGAGCTTGTTTATGAGCTCGCCACTGCCTGAGCTGGTAAATCCTCCCAACCAGTACTTGGAGGCATGAGTATATTCAAACCCGACTTTGGGATATTTCCAACTCTCAATTGGCAACTTGTATCTCACACCCGAATAGATGGCATAACCGCTTCGGTCTTGCCCCAGGTTGCCACTCAAGTTATCTCCGAACATGCCAATTTCATAACCATTCGTAAAGACTATTCCTTCAGAAGGAGGATTTGTATTAAAATGCCCATAGCTAAAAAACCAATCTAAACCGTCCTTGTTGATATCATTCATTTGGATATGAAAAAAAAGGAAGTCAAGCTTTCCCTCTTCATTGGGCAAGTTTGCAACTTCCATACCAGGGATGTCGTAAATTATAAGGGGAAAATCTACAACCATTGTATAGCCGATCTGTAATACAGAATTTTCTATTCTCGGGATCTCAGACTCAATGACAAGGGCAGGGACTCTCGTATCTTTCATGTCAAATCCTCTGTATTCAAGCCAATTTTGAGAGACTTTTGAGTAGATAAAACGAATCGCTAATTGATTGAGATCAATCCACTCATCAAGGAAGAGATTGACTATAATTCCATCGAGCTCTAAATCGCCCTGCATTTTCCCCCATGTGGCCTTCCTTGCCCTGTTTTCTCTTAACTCACCTGGAGGGCCCTCAGTAGTGGGAAGCCTTCCAGCAGTGAGACAAAGGTTTAAATCGGGCAAAACGTATTCAAAGTAGGCCCTCTCTATATGGATTCCACCTTCGCTGTCAGGGATACTGGTATAATTTATATCGAGTGGAGTCCTATCGAAAGCAGCCTCTCCCCATAATTTGAAATAGGTCAGCCAAGCATAGAAGGCCAGGTTATCGGTAATATCGGCCTCTAAATTGAACCGTAGGCGGTTCGTCCAGATATCCTTTGTATTGGAATCATGCTCTGCCCCTATAGTCGTCGGGTCTAAACTGGCCGTAGTGTCTTCATATCTGAAGTAATCCACCCTCGTTCGAAATTCACCTCCAACGATGACCCGATCGAGTATCGATTTGGTCTCCACCTTATCAAGTCTATCGGACATCTCTGAAATGTCTTCCTGTAATATCTCAATACCCTGACCATGAATACCTTGTGCAGATACTGATAATACAAAAACCCCAAATACAAAAACTGCAAAAAGCTTAATAAGTATTCTTATCAATGTATTTCTCCTTTCATTTACCTGCGTCCTGTGGACCCTGCGGCTATAGGATGGTCCGAATCCGCAGCATGATCCATCAGATAGACCTTCACTGCCCTCATTTCTGAGGGGGATACCTTATTGCCTATATACTTCTTCTTTGTATGTTTTTCCCTATCAAAGAAGCGCTTCCACTGGGTTGATGCGTAATCAACAGGTGAGATGGCAGGTGCTTCTCCATTCTCGTGATGACATTCGCCACATTTTGAACGAAAGAGTTTTGCACCATCGGCACAATAAGAGTATGTGGTAGTGGTGTAATTAAAAAGAAGTACAAGCAGAAGGATTGCAAATATACGAACAACCATTTGCATCTCTTATCCTCCCCTCTTTCTATCTTATACCTGTCGCTATTGGCAAATCCGAATCCGCAGCATGACTCATCAAATAAACCTTTGCTGCTGACATATCCGCAGGTGATATATCATTGCTTAAATCCCTCTTCCTTGCATGCTTGTTCTTTTCAAAAAACCTCTTCCACTGTAATGAGGCATACTTGGCTGGTGAGAAATCAGGTGCCAGCCCTCTTCCATGGCAGGCACCGCACTTTGTTTTATAGACACTCTCCCCAGATGCTGAATAGGAAAAAGGCAGATAATTGAAAAGACTCAGTAGCACAAAAATTATTAATATACACAAGACCTTTCGCATTTCTCTTCCCTTTCATTTTACAACAGCAATGGTTTTTACAATCTGTTGAAAATATTTTGTAATACAATTATATTGAATTTTACGTAAACGGTTCTTCGCTTTGCGGGGCATAAAATATTTTTCGCCTTTTAAAACCTCACATCCATAAGCAAATAGCCGTTGAATATAGTCATGTCACTGTCCGGTATGGAACCAACGGGTACTGAAATATCATAATCATAATCCATATAAACACCACCGAGCCGGCAGAACATGTGTTTCTCAATGATCGGCTGGATGTAATAGATCTCATAGGCATCCCCACCTATATTGAGTTTATTGATGAGGTCTCCGCTCCCGTTCGAAAGCAATCCCATCCAGTATTTAGAACCGTGGCTGTATTCAAACCCGACCTTAGGATCATTGAATGCGTCACTGGAAATCGTGTATCGCAGCCCCAGATATGTACAGGTACCGTCTTGATCGTCTCCCAGGTTCCCATTGATGTTATCACCGAATATCCCTGCCTCGTAAATACCCCCCCCAAAGACCGTACCACGTGAACGCGGGTGAATTGAGATCAGTGCGAAAGATGCAAAGCAATCAAGGCCGCTTTCATTGATATCATCGAATTGTAAATGGATAGAGTAAAGCTCTCCATGGCCACCATCTTTTGGGGTGCTTGTGATCGGAAGTAAGCCACTCAGTGAACTGATCGTTGAATCACTGCCAAAGCTTTCAACTGTTGGCAGATCGAATATCTTCAAAAAACCAATCCACATAAAAGAGTTTTTAATATTTGGAACTTCCGACTCAAATGATACGATCCCTACCCTGGAATCATCAGCGTCTACTCCTTTATCCTGTAGCGCATTTTGTATAAACTTCATATAATGGAGTCTCAATGCAGAGTTTTTCAAATCCGTCCACTCATCGAGTGAAATATTGGCGACAATACCGTCTGATTCTCCATCTATAAAGAGTCTAGGATAGTTCGCCTTCCTTGTAGTGTTGTCCCTGAATTCATTGGGAGGCCCTTCGTTTGTAGGCAACCTTCCAACTGATAAGGCAAGGTGCGAATCAGGAATGAAATATTCGATGTAGGCCCGCTCTAAATGTACCTTCCCCTCACTGTCCGGTCTGCTGGGATAGGTGAGATCAAAAGAAGGCTTATAGTAATTACTCTCTCCCCATAACTTGAAAACACTCAAACGTCCTTGAAATATCAGATCATCAGTAATATTGGCCTTCAGATTGAGCCGCAGGCGGTTTGACCAGAGATCCTCGGTATTCGCATCATGCTCCGGCGCCGGGGTTGTAGAGTCTAAGCTGTCAGTTGTATCTTCGTACCGTAAGTAATCGAGCCTTGTGCGAAATTCGCCACCGATTATAACCCTATCAAGGATCGATTTGGTCTCCACCTTATCGAGCCGATTCGATATTTCATCAATATCTTCCCGCATCAGCCCTAGATTCTCATCACTGGCTGCTATTGCAGAAAAAGGAATAATAAAAATACAAACTGTACATGCAACCAAAAAACACCTAAGGCACCTTTTTAACATCCTATCTCCCCCTTTTTTTCTTTAGCCAGGATCATGCCCTGCCAAACAGGGCGTTAGCCTATTCATATTCAAAGTTGATCTCTTACGCTATTATTATCCTCTCATTTTCGAAATGACATACGCTAAAACAACACATCCATAAGCATATAGCCGTTGAGCACGGTCATGTCACTCTCTGACATGGAGCCGTACAGAGTCAATGGATTCTCATATTCATAGTCCATATAAACAAAACCTATACGCAAGAACATGTGCCTCTCATCTATGGGCTGGATATAGTACAGCTCATAAGCATCCCCACGAACACCCGTCTTTGGTATCAAATTTCCAGAGCCTACAGAGTTGAATGCGATCCAGTATTTTGAACCATGGTTGTACTCAATGCCCACCTTCGGATTCTTCAGATCCTCGATCTGGAGTTCGTACCTCAGACCTGTATAAAAAGCAGAAAAGGACCTGGATTCTCCGAGGCTGCCGGACAAATTGTCCCCAAATAGGCCTATTTCATAACCACTGTCATAGAGTGTGCCTTCAGAATTCGGATCTATGTCACCATAGATAAAGCTCAGAAACCAATCGAGACCGTCCTTATTGATGTCATTGAACTCGACGTGTAACGAATAGAGACCGACCTGTCCGGCTTCCTCAGGAAAGCTTACAACGTTTTGATCAAAAGGCAGACCTGTCATCACAGAAGTCAGATCCGCAGCAAAAGGAGGCACGCCTAAAATCATTGTATAACTCAGCCACAAAAGGGAATTTTCAATATCCGAAATCTGCGTTTCAAACATGAGTGAAGGGACAATGGCCTCATCCATCTCTACGCCTTGATACTCCAGCCAGTTTTGACCCACCTTCGAATAGACAATCCTCGCAAATGCCTCTTTCAAATCTGTAAATTCAGAGAGATGGAGATTAAAGAATATCCCGTCTGTTTCCCCGTCGATGAGAAGCTGAGGAAACGTGGCTTTCCTCGTTCTATTTTCCTTCAATCCACTTGGAGGCCCCTCAGTCGTTGGAAGACGTCCAACTGTTAAGGACAGATTTGCATCTGGCATAAAATAATTGATATAGGCCCGCTCCACATGGAGATTCCCTTCACTGTCCGGAATACTCGGACGATTGATGTCTGTTGCTATCCCGTCGAAATTACTCTCACCCCAAAGCTTAAAGCAGGAAAGCCGGCCGTAAAATATCAGATCTTTGGTTA
>JAXHVA010000003.1:0-38195 GCA_034189035.1 Thermodesulfobacteriota bacterium | reverse complement strand
TTACCCGATCGAGAATCGATTTGGTCTCTACCTTATCGAGCCTGTCGGACAGCTCCGAAATATCCTCACCCATCAGCTTCAAATCCGTATCACTCGCCGCCTCTGCAAACAAAGGAAGAATCAGGACTCCGGCTGTAAGTACTCCTATGAAATACAAAAAAGACTTCTTTAACATCGCTCTTTTCCCTTTCTATCTTAAGCCCGCAGCTATTGGTAAATCCGAATCCGCAGCATGCGCCATGAGGTAACCCCTTATTATCAGTATATCTGAATTTGATATCTCATTACTTATATCCTTTTTCCTTGCATGCTTATCCCTATCAAAGAATCGCTTCCACTGGTTTGAAGCATACTTGACAGGCGAAAAAGCCGGCGCTTCACCAGCAGTTCCATGGCATGCACCGCACTTTCTCTTAAAGAGTTCTTCACCCTGGTCTGAATAGGAAGAAGGTATGGAATTAAAAAGAAAAAGAAGCAAAAAAACAGCAAATATACCAAATAGTTTTAGCATTTATACCTCCCGCTTAATACAATCCTGTTGTTGTTTTTATTGAATATATCCGTGATTACAACACCCCTCTTTAATTTCCTTTTATCACCCCCCCCCTTTTTTTGTATCTCAACTGTCTGTCGCACAAAAAAATCCTTTTAGCGAGCATCAAAAGTTTTTTTTACACGTCTTGGCGAAGCATAAGATGAGTGATTCAAATGGTTAAGCCTCAAAGGACGAGTTTAGAAATCACTTAGAGCAAGCCTCAGACGATAATAAAACGTTTCGGGCAAACCGAAAAGGGATTTTTGTTTTGGGCAACAGCACCTAAAATGTTTTTTCTCTCAGAAACAGCCTTACATATATAAAACCGCAAGAGAGTTTCTGGCAAATCCTCGATCTATAAAATAAATGCGTCAATTACGTCTAAGTTATTGAAAAAATTATCTTTTGTTGAGTATATACTGAAAAGCAAAGAAGCGTGATAGGTACCCAAAGATACTTCCTTTACATAAGAAAGTTATTATTTCTTAAAGGTATTGATGAAAATATAATTATAAGGGCTTGTTTTTATTGAAGCAAATATAGGAAAGAAAAGCATGGTTGTCAAGTAATAATTTTGCGCAGACGATTTTGAGGGTAAAATTTCAATAGAACCTAGGTAGTATCCATCCATAAATGGCTCTTTTGCTCAATCTCTCTATGGATGGATACCCAATAGAAAATGCTTTAGTCTGCTACAGGCCCATCATCTTTCCTACGATCAACTTCATTACTTCTGTAGTGCCCCCGGCAATCGTACCCGGACGGACATCTACAAAAGACCTTGCAACAAAGTATTCCTTCATAAATCCATACCCGCCGTGAAGCTGGCTACAATGATATGCAAGACGGTTCACCATCTCGCCGATCCACCATTTCGCCATCGATACCTTAAGGTTAATGTCTTTTCCTTCAAGAAATTCTTCTGTCAAGGAATCGAGAAAAGTCCTTCCCAACTCAACCTCAGTAGCTAGTTCAACGAGTTTGAAGGTATTGTGTTGGAATTTGGTTACAGGCCGGCCAAATACCTGACGGGATTTACAGTATTCGATTGTCTTTTCCAGTATATATTCTGCGGCAGCTTGAATCCCTATGGTGATAATGAGACGTTCCTGTTGCAAATTCGACATCATACACTGAAATCCATCCCCCTCATTGCCCAAAAGATTCTTTACTGGAACTCTACAATCATCAAAGTATAATTGTCCTGTATCCTGGCTATGAGCGCCAACCTTCTCCAGTGCAGGTCCCTTGGTAAAACCAGGGGTTCCAGCCTCGATGAGAAGAATGCTGATACCACTGTAAGGAGGATCCGCCTTTGGATCGGTCTTTACTGCAGTCACTGCGAGATCACAATTTGTACCATTGGTGATGAAGATCTTCTGGCCGTTTACGATATAGTCATCTCCATCCCTTATTGCTGTAGTTCGTATACTGGCAAGGTCAGAGCCGGCTTCAGGCTCAGACATGGCAATAGACGTGATAATCTCACCACTGACGCAACCGGGGAGGTATTTTTGCTTTTGTTCTTCTGTGCCATGGTGTTGGATATAGGGAACCACAACATCACTATGGGCAGCCGGCAGGCCTGCACCAGATACCTCAGCCTTGGCAAGTTCTTCATGGATAATAACCGAGTATTCGAATCCTGCCCCAGATCCGCCATATTTCTCATCGACCCATGGACATAAAAATCCAAGCTCACCCATGCGATACCATAATTCCCGGGGGATCCCCTTCTCCTCTTCCCATTTTTCTGCATTGGGCCGGATCTCCTTATCAACAAAATCCTTCATCTCCCTTCGAAAGATTCTATGCTCTTCTTTGTAAAATCGTGCTTCCATATTACTTTTTACCCCTTTCTCGAATGTAATATAAAAATTATAGCTATAGGTATTGCGTGTCGCTCATTTTATGAAAGTATATGGAAGGGATTCTTTACTGTCAAGTAAAATTGCCTTTTTTAGGTTAAATAGCCCTTAAGCTCTTAATATTTTTATATTCATCGACGTATTTAAACTGTATCTTAAAAAATTTTTTTCTTGACATTTAAAAATATTTCTATTGTAGTTTCAGATCAGACTCGCGATAGAATTATGGTTATTAGTTCGCCTGAGTAAAATCGCTACAAAAACATACAATCAAATTTAAACTAAGCAAAACTTGTGACTTTTCCCCGTATTCTTACCGCTCATTGCAACACTTTAAGAAATTATCAACTATGACCGACTTTTATGTATTCACTCAACAACCACCTTATGAAGGTTCAATGCTCTTAAAACCTTAGGCTCTTTTCAGTTAATTTATTAATAATATTAAATGAATAATGAGGTTACGATATGAAAAATACATTGAGTAAATTTGATTATCTTTTTAACCCTGAATCTGTTGCTGTAATCGGTGCATCCAATTCATTTGCAAGCTGGGGATACGGCGTAATGTGCCGTCTTTTGGGAAACCCGTCAAGAAAAATTTATCCCATAAATACAAGAGAATCAGAAATAATGGGAATAAAGGCCTACTCAACGATCCTTGATATCCCTGAATCAGTTGATTTTGCAGTGATATCTGTGCCCTATGACATAATTCCAGGCATTATGGAGGAGTGCATACAAAAAGGTGTCAAAGCGGCCTTAATCATATCAGGCGGCCTTGCTGAAGCGAGCGAACAAGGAGCAAAAATAGAAAGAGAGATCGCGAGCATCGCAAGAAGAGGAAACCTGTCCTTTATCGGGCCGAATAGCATGGGACATGTAAATACTGCATCAGGATTTTCTACCCTGGCATGGGTACACCATGTTGAAAAGGGCAATATTGGTTTTGTCTCTCAAAGCGGCACCTATGGACAGCGTCTTGTCCGTTATGGATTGCAAGTGGGATTGGGCTTCAGCAAGTTCATAAGTGTTGGAAATGAGGCCAGTCTCACTTTAGAAGACTATCTCGAATACTTTGGTGAGGATGAGCAGACTGAGCTGATCATCGCCTATATTGAAGGGCTTCGAGATGGAAAGCGGTTCTTTACGCTAGCAAAAAGGATCACTAGAAATAAACCGATTATCGTACTGAAATCCGGAAGAACGGAAGGCGCTTCCAAGGCTGCAAGGTCTCATGTTGGGGCATTGAGTGGAGACGATGTCATCTATGATGCGATGTTTAAACAATGCGGAGTGATTCGAGTAGACAGTGATGATGAAGTGTTTGATGTAATTACTGCCCTGCTTCATCTGCCTTTACCAAAAGGAAGAAGGACGGGAATATTGACAGACGGAGGCGGTATTGGTGTCGTCGCTGCAGATGCATGCGAGAGCTTGGGGTTGAGCCTGCCTCAATTCTCAGAAAAGACAATGGATGCATTGGACGCCCTCTTGCCACCCCGTTGGCCCCATGGAAACCCGGCTGATATGGCTGCCCCAGGGAAACTGGTAACCTTTGATTGCCTCTGGTCCATAATGGAGGATGAAAACGTGGATGCTGCTATTCTTATCGGCGGTTTGGGGGCAGGGACATTTTTGCGAGAAACCCTGCTCGATAAGAATGTATCAGATGACGGAATAGAAGAGATTCTGAAATCGATCAATGAACAAGAGGAGAAAAACGTTCAGACAACCCTTAGACAGTTAAGAGAACTGGGAAAACCCCTTCTGGTGTCTCGCCTTTTCCCCAAAACAACGATAAAACCACGTATTTATAACACGCTTTCTCAACTGGGAATACCGGTGTACCCCTCTCCTGAGAAAGCGGCAAAGGTATTGTACTATATTACTAGGTACAGTGAATACCTCAATACCTAACAGTTTAGCATTTTGAAAAGATCACAAGAAGCGGCGACAAATTTTAATGCATGTGCGATCTGAGCGTCTGAGTAAGTTACGATAGAATATGGGGGAAAGATGCGAGTTTATGAGGATTAAAATTTAATCGCCGCTTCTTGCTTCTGATCTTTCTCTACTTCAAAGCGCCAGGATGACACCTTAATACACTGTAGAAGGGTTAAGGTACTCATCTATTTAGAGTTTAAACACCTTTAAGGCATTCTCTCTCAGTATCTTTTTCTTATTTTCGTCCTTGATCGGCAACTCGAGAAACTCCGTCTTACAGCGCGTCAGGCCAAACCCATTCGTAGCCCAGAGCACCTTATCCCTTCCTCTTCCGTTCATAAACTGTACTAATGCAGGGTCAAGTGCCTTTGGAAAGTATGCACCGATATTCCCATAAACATTGGGATGTTTCCACACCACAGACATCCATTCATTGATCCATGGCCAACCTGTATGGGTAAGGATCAAAGTCAAATCCGGAAAATCGAGAGCAACTTCGTCTGCATACATCGGATGGCCGGGCTCGCTGGGCAGAGGTTCTGCTGAATGACCTACCTGCATACTACACGGTATTCCTAAATCGAGACACTTCGCGTAAAGAGGATACATCTTCTTATCATTCGGTGCTAAACCGAAAGTAATGGGATGCGCCCAGACATAAATAAAGCCAAAATCCTTAACCGCTCGCTCTATCTCCTCCAGGCTCTCTTTGATCCGAAAAGGATTATACCCTGCGCCCCCCTTTATTCTGCCATTTGACTTTTCAATAAGCTCTGCCATGGTCTCCAGGCTGAAATCACCCCATAACTTTTGTTCACGCCGTGACCATCCCTTCATCTGATCGATAAAGATATACTCTACCCCAATCCCATCCATCTCCTGTATCGCTGCTTCAACTGAGCCCTTGTTCATAAAGGCCGCAGCCTTCCATGCCTCCTCCGGCTTTAATCCCATCTTCTTCAGTACACCCCCGAATGTGGTTATAAACATAACCCTGAATTCATAAAGATCGTACATCTCTCTCAGTGCCTCTGGCGGCATACAATAACTCGCGCGACACATTGTGTCTATAGCCTGAACCTCTTTCAGATCCATCTCTCTTTCCTCCTTTTTTATACGTATGATTCATTTTAAGATTATTAACCAAATCATGCCTGAAGAAGCCTGTTATTGTAAAAAGTATAGGTAAGCCAATCATTCATGTCAAGTGAAATTCTAGCCGAATATTGGTAACAGGTTAGGTTTTTGAAAAGAGGTGTAAGGAAAGACAATTAAATTTGATTCTTCTCCCATTGAGTTGGTGAAAAGGATTCGAGGGTTCAAGGGGGCAATGATTCGAGAGTACTACGATTCAAGTAAACGGAACATAACCACTTGAATCCTCATTATCCATCAACAAATTTGGAGACACTCCTCAAAAATATTGCAAGAGGTGCTTTCTTTAATTGAAGTACTATATCTTCTTTATTCTATGATACTCAATAAACTTACTGATTGCATTGGCCGCTCTTCCAACCGTTGGGTATACAGGGAAACCGGCAGAGGCAAACCGCTCTTGGGCTAAAAATGCATTGTGCGCTATCTCAGGTCTCGTACTTGCTTGCACAATCATTGCTATCGGTTTTAAGGAAGGTGTATTCCACTGTGGGATTGTATCGGCAATCACATCAAATGCCATAAGCGGTCCAGACGGCAAGGGTACCCCTCCAATCAATGGAGATATCAGAAAATCGATCTGATTCCACTCGGAGATGATCTTGATTGTATTGGCAAACTGCCTTTGATCTGAAAAGACCAGTTGTGAATCTACAGGATTTCTCAATATGTTTCCAACAATCGGTGTGAACTCGCATAACCGGTCTTTTATCTCTCTATCGAGTGGTGGCACATGCAATCCATACCTTTCGCACTCATCCGCAGCAAGTACACTTACTCCGCCCCCAACAGTCACAATACCCGCATTACGTCCCTGTATAGGAGGCATGAATAAGAAGGTCACGATCATATCTGTTAGCTCTTCCATGCTTAAGACTCGGACTATACCCATTTGTTTACAAAGGGCATCCCAGATAGAGTCATCTCCAGCCATAGACCCTGTATGACCGGCAGCAGCCCTAGTGCCAGATTCACTGCATCCTGCCTTTAGCATGATAACCGGCTTCATCTTTGCCGCATCGCCAAGTGCCTTTAAAAAGCGCTTCCCATCTTTAATGCCTTCAATGTAGGCGGCAATGATCTCAGTATCCGGGTCGTGGGCAAAGTAATCTATGAGCTCCGATTCGTCAATATCAACAGCATTCCCGAAGCTGATCACCTTGCTAAACCTGATTCCACGAGGAACCCCCATCCATACCAGATGGATACTATTCCCTCCGCTCTGACAGAGGCAGGCCACTTTCCCGCTCTCTTTGGGGAATTCCGGCCAATATGACAGTCCTGCGCTGGGACAATAGATCCCCATACAGTTCGGCCCAACAACTCTGATTTCTCCCTCTCGGGCAAGCTTCGTTATCCTTTCCTCTAAAACAATCCCCTCCATCTTTGAGGTCTCACTGAAACCTGCAGTATAAAAGGCGATTGCCTTTACCCCTTTAACGATGCAATCCTCTATCAACCGGATGCTGTACTTTGCAGGTACAGTAGAGATTACATAGTCCACTTTGCCTGGTATATCCTTAATGGAGGGATATACTTTCATACTCATTATCTCTCCCCCCCTCGGATTTACAAGGTAAAGCCGGCCTTTGAAACCGAATTCAAGAAGAGGCGTTAAAAACATCCCGTTTATGGGACTGTCATTGTTGCTTGAAACCCCGACAAGGGCGATTGACTCCGGGTGAAACAGAAAATCGAGTCCTTCCACAGCGTTGTGAAGGGGGGGATCAAAAGAACTTCGGTACAATACTTCGGTCATTTGTATACCTCCATCCAAAATAGAACGATAAAGACAAGGATTTATTTTAAACCTTCCTTATCTAACGGGTAATGGCAGCAAATACAGGAAACTATCATATCGAAAAGGTCGTATTACTCATGCCTTTTTTAGAAATACGAAAGGAGAGGATTTAAAGGCGGGCCGTAATAATGAAGAAAAACTAAAACTCATCTGAAAGGAAGTTTTGTATCTGAGCATATGTAAATACAGGGCCATCTTTACATACATATATATTACCGATATTGCATCTTCCACACTTTCCTATACCGCATTTCATCTTCATCTCCAGGGTCGTCACTATCTGCTCAGGGGTAAAACCCAGTTTGGCTAATGATTGGAGTGTAAATTTTATCATGATCGGCGGGCCGCATGTAATTGCCACTGTATTTTGCGCACTGGGGCCTATCTCTTCCAAAACCGGTGGAATAAGACCTACCCTGCCTGTCCAGGCATCATCCCCTCTGTCTACAGTGGTGTACATGTCTATCGCATCACCTTTATCCCATGCCTCCAGATCGTATTTAAAAGAAAGATCCACCGGACTCCTCGCTCCGTAAAGGACGATCACATCCCCATAAGAGTCACGGTTATCAATGACGTTCCAGATCAGAGACCGCAAAGGCGCGAGTCCTATTCCTCCGCCTACAAACACGAGATTCTTCTCCTTGAGCAAATCCAAAGGAAACCAGTTCCCATACGGCCCTCGAAAACCGATCTCATCCCCTTCCTGGAGTTCATGGATCGCAGCGGTTACCTTTCCTGCCTTCATCACACTGAACTCAAGGTGATCCATCCGTGTAGGGCTTGAAGATATGCAGAAGGTGGCCTCACCTTCCCCGAATATGGAGTATTCTGCGAATTGCCCTGATTTGAAAGCAAATTTACCCTTCTCGCTTTGGTCCTTGAAATTAAAGTGAAAGGTCTTGATATTCCCGGTCTCCTGAATCACCTTTTCAATCTTCATTACATGAGGTATATAAACATTATCACCTTCCATCGATGAACCATCCTTTATTTTTTCTACACTTAAAGATTCTGAATTCCCGTTATAATCTGTGTTACGTCAACATTCACAGGGCATTCCCTGATGCATCTGCCACAACCGGTACAGGCAATCACCCCAAAATTCATATCATAATACTCAAATTTATGGTGATACCGCTGCCTTATCCTTCTCCATTTTTCATGGCGGGGATTTTCCATAGGCATCCTGGTAAAGAGTGGGAATTTACAGCTATCCCAGTTTCTCACCCGCAATCCGTCTTTCTTATTGTTCTCATCATGGATATCGAAACAATGGCAAGTCGGACACAGATAGGTACAGATACCGCATGACATACACTTCAATGAGACGTTTTCCCAGTACTCTCTGTTTTCGAAGTTCGCCCGCATCTTTTCTTTTAGATTAGAAGTATCTATCTGTCTTTGTATCTTATCATTTGCGACTTCCCTCAATTCTTTTGCCTTTGAGGAATCCGCGTCGCTGCTATCGGAAAGCCCTTTCATCTTTGAAAGAAGTTCCTCTCCCTCTTTTGAAACGGTCTCTATCAGGAGCTCATCACCAATTTCCGTACAGAATAGATCCACATCCTGAGATTCACCCGGAGAGATTTCCATAGAGGTACAAAAACAGGTATCACAGGGCTCGTTACAGCCGAGCCCGATCAGGACGGCATTTTCTCTTCTTTTTTGAAAGTACGGGTCTTCGTATGTATCGGCAAAGAGGGTACCGATTATCTTCAATGCCCTGGCATCGCAGGAGCGTACACCAAAAATGATCTGCGATTCTTCTTCAGGGAGTATCTCCTTTATCTCATATCCCCCTTCCCCCTTATTGAAACGAAACATACCTTCCACTTTTGGAAAGAAATTGGCCTTTAAAGGAATAGTTGTATTCTTATACCACCCAATACAATCCCCGCTGTTTTCATCCCATAAATCATAACCTGCGTAGCCTTTTGATCGGGTTGGCACAAGAACCGAGTACTCCTTACTCAACTCATTAAAAAGCGTATTTAACTGGTCTTTCTTGATCTTTTTGCTGTCCATAATAGACTCTTTCTTTATTTGTAAAATTTTAGCTTTTAAAAAGAATTGCAAGAATCGGAAGTCAAATTGTAATGCGTGTAGTTTCTGAGCTTCTTAGTGAGCGTTAATAAAGAGATAGGGGAAAGATACGGGTTTTACACGGATTAAATTCGATTGCCGCTTCTTGCTTGCTGATATCTTTTTATTTACATAAAGCTAAACCGTTCCCTCTATTTAATAAACTCTTCAGGATCAGTATCCTCATAATGCGTAAAGACCGGAAGCGCATCCTTGTCTACCCCAACCTCATGACCAAAAAGCGCCTTGACCTCTTCTTGCATTTTCCTTTGTAAACTCCTCAAGGGGATGCCCACAGGACACGACCGCTCACACTCTCCGCAGTCTGAGCATCTGCCCGCTACATGGAGGGTTCGTATCAATTGAAAGACAAGATTATCCTGCCAGGTTGCATAAGTACTGACCCATTGGGGGATATTCACATCGATAAAACATCTTTCGCAAAAACAAGCAGGACAAACGTTTTTGCAGCCATAACACCGAATACACTTGCTGAACTCTTCTCTCCAATAGGCCCATCTCTTAGAGGCATCCATTTCCTCAAGCGCTTTAATCTGCACCAGGCTCTTTTCCATATCCGGGTTCGGGAATACCTCTGTTCCTAAAAGTACGTCGTATTCCAAGGGCGTAGGATACTCACATCCGAGGCACTTATTAAATAGCATATCCTTGAATGAAATCGTCTGGTTTGAGCCATTCACTTGGACAGTCAGGTTCTCTCCTTCTTTTTTTATCTCTTCTATCTGATCGATATCCCTGCCTGTGTGCTTCTCTATCTTTTTGATGTCAACGACTCCTTCACAGGGAACGCCAAGTATCACGACGTCTTCCCGAAGGATCTTCTTGTCCTGTATCAGACTGACAAGGGAGCGAGAATCACAGCCCTTTACTACGATACCTACCCTTGCCTTTAGCTCTATCGGGTATCTACTGAGATTATTCGCAATAAAAGGATTGATTACGAGATCTTCCAGTTTCTCTTCTGTGTTTGTTATTAGGGGGGAGGTTCGAAACTTGACGCTTCCTTTACCATAACCCACAATATAGTCTACCTTGCCTTCTCTTAAAAGGTTCCCCGCCTCTTGTTTCAGCTTACTTTCCATCTCTATTTTCATCCTTAAAAAGTCTGTTAGGTCCTACCTTGCGCACTCCTTCGATAAATTCATCGATTACCTGAGCCATCTTGGGGCCCTCTGAGGCGGCTACCCAGCTAAACTGAACCCTCTCCGGTTCAATTCCAACATAGTCGATGAGCCTTCGTATAACGGCAAATTTCCTCCTTGCATGAAAATTGCCGGATTGATAATGGCAATCACCCGGATGGCAGCCCGAAACGATTACTCCGTCAATCCCATTTTGCAAAGCCCGAAGAATAAACATAGGATCTACCCTGCCTGAGCAGGGGATCCGTATAATCCTTATATTATGCGGATACTCCAAACGGGCGGAACCGCTCAGATCCGCGCCAGCATAGCTACACCAGTGACATAAAAATCCGACTACCTTTGGCTCCCATTTCGTCTCTTCCATAATAATATCCTCTTTGTAACCTACTGTGCTACAGCCATTAATTCGTCAAATATCTGTTCATCGGTCATCCCTCTCAGCATGACACAGGATGACCTGCACGTAGAGACGCAGGCCCCGCAACCATGGCACACACTCTCTAAAACTTTGAGTTGTTTCTTCTTTGTCCCGTCCCGTAATGTAATCTCTTCTTCCTGGATCGCACTATACGGACAGACTTCCATACACGCCTTGCACATTGAACAAACAGCGGTATCTATAGTTGAAACCAGCGGCTCCATTGACATCTGATCGCTGCTGAAAAGGGCTGCAACCTTGGCTGCAGCACCGCTGGCAGAAGAGACAGTGTCAGGGATATCCTTGGGTGCCTGGCAGGCGCCTGCCAGGAATATTCCGGATGTGACGGTTTCTATTGGTGCAAGTTTTGGATGGAGTTCTGTAAAGAAGCCAAACTGGTCGTAGGGGATGCTCAATATCCCTGCCAGGTCTTTTGAATCGTGCCGTGGAGTTATCCCTGTAGCGAGTACAACCATATCGGCTTCCACCTCAACCTGGCTCCCTGCAAGGGTATCAGCCCCTTTCACTATCAATTTGTCTCCCCGCTGGTAAATCTTTGAAACCCTCCCTCTCATATATAAAGCACCATACTTTTCCATTGTCCGCTGTACAAACTGTTCATAGTTTTTACCCGCAGACCGGATGTCCATGTAGAATATATTCGTTTGAACCTCAGGCAGATGCTCTTTGAGCAATACAGCCTGTTTCGCAGTGTACATACAACAGACATTCGAACAATATGGGACGCCTTTCTCAACATCCCGTGACCCAACACACTGGATAAAGACCACATTCTTCGGCTCTTTTCCGTCAGACGGACGTTTTATGTGCCCCCCTGTGGGGCCTGCAGGGCTTATCAATCTCTCGAGTTGGAGACCGGTTATAACATCCTTAAACCTGCCGCCGCCATACTCACCATAGGCACTGGCATCAAAGAGGTCATACCCTGTTGCCACTACAATGGCCCCAAACTTATCTTCAATGATCTCGTCTTCTTGCTCGTAATCCACAGCTTCTGCCTGGCAGAGTTTCTGACATATCTGGCATTTGCCCTTTGTAAACATCCTGCAATGCTCTTTGTCGATCACAGGCACGTTCGGTACAGCTTGGGGAAAGGGGACATAAATGGCCTTTCTCATGCCCATCTCCATATCAAATTCGCTTGGAACCTTAACAGGGCATTTCTGGTAACACGTGCCGCATCCTGTACACTTCTCCAGATCAACGAATCGGGCCTTTTTCCGAATCTTTACATCGAAGTTGCCTATATAGCCGCCGACTTCCTCAATCTCTGAGTAGGTGAATATCTCTATGTTTTCATTTTGGGATGATTCCACCATCCGAGGAGTGAGTATTCAGGCAGAGCAATCGAGTGTGGGAAAGGTCTTGTCAAGCTGCGCCATCCTCCCGCCTATTGTAGGTGTCCTCTCTACTAGAGTAACCTTATGGCCTGCCTTGGCAATGTCTATGGCAGCCTGCATTCCGGCAATTCCTCCACCGATTACCAGCGCCTTTTTCAAGACTGGGATGGAAAGCTGGTCAAAAGGCTTATTCTTTCTGACCTTGGCGACCGCCATCTTGATCAAATCCTTGGCCTTTAAGGTGGCATACTGTTTGTCTTTATGTACCCATGAACACTGCTCTCGAATATTGGCCATCTCGAGTTTGTATCGGTTGAGCCCTGCCCCTTCGATGCACAACTGGAATGTTCTCTCATGGAGTCTCGGAGAACAAGAGGCAACAACGATACTGTCGAGGTTGTGTTCTTCAATGGCTTCTTTTATTATCCTCTGCCCTGGATCCGAACACATATACTTGTACTCAGTTGCGATGGCGACTCCATCCTCTTGGGCAAGCTCTTCACAAAGCTTCTCTACATCTACGGTACTCGAGATATTCACACCGCAGTGACAGATAAATACTCCGACTCTTGACACTATAGTACTCCTTTAAGTAATTTTTTACTGTTTCACCGGATTACGATTTGGACTCTATTTGACGAACATTTGCAAAATAAAATGATTATTGCACTAACACAGTAAAGGCAGTCACATTATAACGCGTGCAACTTATCTGAGCAGTGCAGTGAGTTTTGCACTGGTTATAATGTGATTGCCTTTGCTGTGACCGTTTTTTTTTCAAAGAGAACTCAATCACCGAATTTATTATACTGGAAATCCGAGAACTCAATTGATTTATATTAAGCCTTTTTCAGTTAACAGCGTCTTGGCACCGACCATATGCTTGTTCATGCCAAGGCCTCTATACCCGATTCCTAAAGCGATACCGATCAGCTCGGATATAAATAAGATCGGCAAGGAATAGTCTACACCATGTATTGAAGATATCTGCGCCTGTCTCATATCGAGATTTGCATAGCACAAAGGACACGCCACAGCAATGCAATCCGCATCTGCAAACCTCGCAGATTTTAAGATTTCGCCACTCAACCTCAGGACAATATCGGTCCTGCTTAAGGCAAGGCTTGCCCCACAACACTCCGTCTTATGAGACCAATCGGGAGCCTCTGCCCCCAGTGCATAAATAATCTCCTCCATTACTGTAGGATTTTCCGGATCCGAATCCACAGATACGAATTCAGGGGGTCTGGTTAAGAGACACCCATAGTATGAAACGATCTTTATATCGGTTAGAGGCTTTAGTACCTTCTCCTTCAGGCTTTCAATCCCCAATTCTTTCGATATAAGGTCCAAAAAGTGAATGACCTTGAGGTTACTGTTATAGGATTCTCCAACGATTTCGCTGACTCTTTCCGATATCTGCGGGGTGTTCTTCAATGTCTCGTCCGCAACTTTCAACCGATTGTAACAGGCTGAACACGTAGACATTATACTAGTTAATCCCTGTTTCTCTGCCAGGGCTAGATTCCGAAACGGCAACGCCAAAGAAAGCTCTTCACTTGTAGCATGAGCAGGCGAAGCGCCACAACAGTTCCAGTCTTTGACCTCTTTCAATTCTAAGCCTAACTTTTTACATACCTTCTTCGTTGAAATATCGTATTCCCTGGCTGTACCATGCGAAGAGCAGCCCGGATAATATCCGTATGCCATTATCTTTCCCCTTTATCCAAAAAACCCTTCGATCTCTCAAAGATGGCTTGTATTGCCTCTTTTCCTTGAATCTTATTTCCTAAAAAAGACATCTTCCCCTTCAGAAATAACTTCTGCCCAAGCCCCATATCCTTGAAAAACTGTTTAGTCTTTAAATTATATGCCATGGCCAACCGTGTCTCCTGTAGCCTTCCGTTATTCCTCACCGAATCCAAGAAAGTCTCATTTAATGTAAGTACTGCGGGCTCTTTGCAGGCGTATCCCTCTTTGACAGACAGGATCCTCATTGTATCCATAATCTTGGCGATGTCCACCTCTTTTGGGCAACGGGTCGTACAGGTTTCACACGATGCACATAACCAAATCGTCGAAGAAGTAAGCACCTCTTCTTTTAGACCCAATTGTATTAATCGAATGATTTGATTCGGCGTATGGCTCATCTCTAGTGCAACGGGACATCCGGCAGTACATTTACCACACTGATAACATGAATATATATCTTCACCACTCAGCTCCGATATAGTTTCTCCAAAACTACGGACATTAGCATCTAACTGATATTGCATTGCAAGTCTCTCTTTTATATTGTTCGTAAATTTTCATTACGCGAGCTAAGATAGGCCCAAAAATACCTATAGAAAGAAATGAGGATGGTTCTTCAAAGCTCCTTATTTTAATTAGCATATTCCTAAGGGAACCGTCAAGGGAAAAATGAACATTCATTCATTTTTTCAATTCAGTTCCACTGGTCTTTCACCTCAAAATCAGGCAGAAATCCGCCGTCAATCTCGTCAGGGTATTGAATCCACCCATTTTCAAATCCTTTAGATTCAATTACAAGGCAATATTTATCGAATTCATCACATGTGATTCTTCTGCTTAATTGCTTACTCTCAAATGCCCTATACATGGGGAAGTACTGCCCCATAAGGCTAATATAGGTATCTGTGCCAAGCATATACGAAAGCCTCTCAATAACAGCAACTGATTCCGCCAGGTCATCCGGAAGGATGAGATGCCTCACAATGATCCCCCTTTTTGCGATTCCCGCTTCATTGATTATAAGATCTCCAACCTGCCTTTTCATCTCTTTCAAGGCAGACTCATTGAATTGTAAATAATCCGCTGCATTTGAGTGGCGTATAGCAGCTTCGTTGCTCCCGTATTTCGCATCAGGGAGATATATATCTACTATCCCTTCCAATACCCTCAGAATTCGAGTCCTCTCATAACCGTTCGTATTGTAAACGATCGGTATCTTCAGTCCACCTTCCTTTGCCTGCAAAATGCTCTTTACAATCTGGGGTAAAAACGGTGTCGGTGTTACGAGGTTGATATTATGACAGCCAGAATCCTGAAGCAAAAGCATCTTTTCACAGAGCTCATCAGAGGTCATCTCTTGGCCCATACCGAGTTGACTGATCTGGTAGTTCTGACAGAATCTGCATCTCAGGTTGCAATGGCTGAAAAAAATCGTACCTGAGCCCTTGATACCTGAAATAGGCGGTTCTTCCCCAAAATGGGGAATTGCCTTTGCCACTTTTAAATGAATCCCTGCGCCGCAATACCCCAATTCGCCGGCTCTCCTGTTCACATGGCATTGCCTTGGGCATAGGGTACAGTCATCGAGTATCTGATAAAGGGAATCCACGATTGCATTACACATAAAAATCGATCTGTTGCCTATCGCTTAAAAAAAACATGTAACAGTTTAGCGCTATGAAATAGAAAGCTTTCATCAAGCAAGAAGCGACGGTCAAATTTTAATGCGTGTGTTGTCTGAGCGTCAAAGTGAGTTAAGAAAGAACAGGGAATAAGCTCACATTTAATGTCTGAAATAGTTATTAATGGATCTACTGAATTGAATGGTGATATACTGTTCTTTCTTTACGCTCACTTGGATGCGAGTTTACACGGATTAAAATTTAACCGTCGTTGAAGCGTCTCTTTTCAAAAAGCTAAACTGTTACAAAAACATTAGTGTTATTAATAACTCCAACTACAGTTTTACCAATCTCTTTAAGAGACCTCTTGACGAACATATATTGAGTTTGGTAGATATTGAGTAGATACAGCAATGGTGGTCATATTATAATGCGTACAACTGTTTGAGTAGTGTAGTGAGCGTTAAGAAAGAACAGAAGTGTTGCTGGATGGATATTCGTAAGATCATTTACATTCGTTGTCTAATTTATAAAGATCAATACTGTTCTTTCTTTACGCTCACTAAAGCGCGAGTTTTGCACGGGTTATAATATGACTACCATTGCTGTATCAATTTCAATGCCTATCTCAATGTATCTATAAAAGGATCGTTGACAGATTCACATGTCTTGATGTCAGCTCTATCAAATCCCCTGTTTCAAGGGAAGGGACATCTATCGTGGGATCAAAAGGCAAGATGCCGAGTAGGGGAATACAGGAGATCTCTTCTATTATCTTTGGGTTTGTCTTTTCCGCTATTGTGGCCTCTTTTTCATTGATCCCGCTTATAATAAATCCTTTTATTGGTATTTTCCTGTGCTCCAAGGCCTTTATCGTTAACAGCGTATGATTGATTGTGCCAAGCCCGGCCCTTGCAACCACGACAGCGGGCAGACCCAAATCCTCAATCATATCAAAGACAAAGTAATCCTCTGTTATCGGGACCCAAACTCCCCCAATCCCTTCAACTACAACAAAATCCTTCGTTCTTGTCAATCTTTGAAAGGCATCTGTAATATTATTCAGATCGATCTGAATACCCTCAAGCCTGCAAGCAACAAGCGGAGCCAAGGGCAACTCTATAGAAACAGGGTTTATCAGTTCCCTTGGATCATCGGATCCGATCGATCTTAAAAGGAACTCGACATCTTCCGATATCAGCCCCTCTTCGGTCATCACCGCGCCTGTGGCAACAGGCTTCATAACCCCTACATTGATACCCTTGCCCTTAAGTGCACCGGCTATACCGGAACTCACGACTGTCTTGCCCACTTCCGTATCTGTACCGGTTATAAAAACACCTCTATTCATTTGAAAAACCTCACTCAATTCATCTGCAATCTTTTCCCTTCATCCTCGAATATATCCAATGCCCTCTCTATCTGTTCATCTGTATGTGAAGCCATTAGAGTGGTCCTTATCCTGCTCTTTTTGTTGGGAACAGTAGGTGGTCTTATGCCTGGGGCATAGATACCCCTTTCGAATATTGCCTTTGCAAACTCCATGGTCAAATTCGTATCCCCAATGAGTATTGGTATGATCTGCGTCTGGCTGCCCAGAGTATTGTAACCGAAAGATTCCAATCCTTGTTTGAATTTTGTGACATTATCCCATAAACGCTTCCTAATCCACGGCTCATCCTTAATTATATCGATCGCTGCAATAGAAGACGCACAAACACTTGGCGGCAGGGCAGTTGAGAACATGAAACTCCTTGCCTTATTTCTCAGGTATTCGATGACGGTCTTTTGCCCGGCAATATACCCGCCCAGAGAGCCCAAAGCCTTACTGAATGTCCCCATATGAATGAGGTTCTCACCTTCTATACCAAAATACGCTGCCGTGCCTTTCCCGTCTTTACCAAGCACACCAGTTGCATGGGCATCATCAACGATCAAGGTCGCACTATAGTGGTTCGCAACTTCCATTATCTCAGGCAAAGGGGCGATATCCCCATCCATGCTGAATACTCCATCTGTAATGATCACCTTCTTCTTGGAAAGGTTCATAGGATAAGACATGACTTCTTTCGCAAGAATCTCCTTGATTTTCCTAACATCCTTATGGGGGTAAACCTCTATCCTTGCCCCACTTAATTTGCAGCCATCTATAATGCTGGCATGATTGAGTTCGTCACTCAGAACCAGGTCATTCTCCCCTGCCAGAGATGTGATTGCCCCAATATTCGCCATATATCCAGTAGAAAATAGAAGTGCACTCTGGCATCCTTTGAACCTCGCCACCCTCTTTTCCAGATCTTCATGGACTTCCATGTTTCCGGCAATCAATCTCGAGGCACATGCCCCTGTGCCATATGCCTGTAATGCCAAGGATGCGGCCTCTTTCAATTTGGGATGTGTTGTAAGACCGAGATAGTTGTTGGAGGAGAGCAGTATGACCTTTCTACCGTCTATGGACACTTCGGCATCTATAGGCCCGCTAATACTTTTCAGCTCCCTGTAAAGACCAGCCCCTTTCAGCTCTTCTATCTCGGATGTAAAGGTTTGATCCACTGTACAGTCCAATTCAATCGGTTATTTAACTTCCTTTATAAAAAAGTCGTTTACAGCAATGGTGATCACATTCTAACCCGTGCAAAAATCGCTAGTGAGTGAGCGTAAAGAAAGAACAGTATTGATCTTTATAATTGAACAGTTACGAATACCCGTTCATACACTCAACTATAAAGCAACACTTCTGTTCTTTCTTAACGCTCACTACACCGCTCAAACAGTTACACACGCTAAAATGTGATCACCATTGCTGTGTTAGCTCAATAACGTAGTCTTATTTACGTTTCTTATCCCATTTAATTGGTGAAAAGGATTCAAGGGGTCAAATTGGAGATGATCCTCAAATTTCAGTGACAGATTGAATCGAATCAAATGTAACGCAAAGTAGCTCTTCCAGCTCTTTTAGGGAAATACTCAGAGGCGGCATAAGGATAATTACATCTCCCAGCGGTCTGATGATAACACCCCTCTTCCTCGCCTCCATGATGACCATCATGCCTGTTCTGTTTTCTGGAGGAAAAGACTCTTTTGTTTCCCTGTTTGAGACCAGCTCTATCCCGACCATAAACCCCTTGTGGCGAATATCTCCTACATGCTCAAGTTCCCAAAACCTCTGAAGACCCCTTTCCATGAAGTCGACCTTCTCAGTAAGCTTTGAGAGGGTCTCTTCCTCATCAAAGATGTCGAGGTTTGCCAGCGCTGCAGCGCAGGCAACAGGGTTTCCTGTATACGTATGGCCGTGGAAGAAGGTCTTAAACTCACTGTATTCACCTAAAAATTCATTGTATATCTCATCCGTTGTGATCGTTGCTGCCAGGGGCAGATAGCCCCCTGTAATTCCTTTGCCCAGGGCAATGATATCCGGGGCAACATCCTCGTGCTCACATGCGAACATCCTGCCTGTCCTCCCGAATCCCACGGCAACCTCATCTGCAATCATGGGTATTTCGTATTGAGTACAAAGCTCTCGAATCCCTTTGAGGTAGCCGGGCGGAGACACTAGCATTCCTGCAGCCCCCTGAACCAGAGGCTCTATAATCAAGGCAGCGGTTTCATGGTGGTGTTTTTTGATCACTTTCTGCGCATGCAAGAGGCATTCAACCCCGCACGATGGATAGGTCTTTTCAAGGTTACAGCGATAGCAGTAAGGAGATTCCACCTGTAATGAATCGAAAAGCAGAGGTTGATATACCCCATGAAAGAGGTCAATCCCGCCGACACTTACTGCGCCGATTGTATCACCGTGGTACGCATTCTTGAGTGATATGAATTTTCTTCGCAAAGACACCTCTTTTGTCTTTTGTTGCCAGTATTGAAATGCCATCTTCAATGCAATCTCTACAGCCGTGGATCCACTGTCAGAATAGAATACCCTGTTGAGGCCTTCAGGTGTAATTGTAACCAGCCTTTTAGCAAGCTCGATGGCTGGAGGATGTGTGAGACCGAGAAGGGTAGAATGAGAGACCCTCTTGATCTGTTCGATCATTGCCCGGTCTATCTCTTCTTTACAATGTCCATGTACTGTAACCCAAAGAGATGATATCCCATCGAGGTATCTGTTCCCATAGATATCCCATAGAAACGATCCGCTCCCCCTTTCTATGATAAGGGGTATCTCCTCGATGTAATGCCTCATCTGTGTGAATGGATGCCATATAAACCTTTTATCATCCGATTCGAGTTGTAATTCTTTCATCTTTATATCCACTGATTGCCTCCGCTTATTCAAAAATGGGTTCTATCAATTCATCTCCAGTTTAACATCAGGTCTTCTATCAATTGGAGATCCCTTTTCGCATCACTGCCTGTTGTCGTAAGATAATTGCCTATCATCACACCATTGGCTCCGGCAAAATAGACAAGGGACTGGACATCTCTCAGATTCCTCTCCCTGCCCCCGCAAATCCGTATATCTCTCTTTGGATGAACAAAGCGAAACATGGCTATGGTCTTTAATATCTCCATTGGGGGAATCGGCGCGGCATTCTCCAAAGGGGTGTTAGGTATTGGGTTGAGGAAATTGAGTGGGATGGAATCCACTGCGAGTTCCCTTAACTCAAAGGCCAACTCCAGACGCTGCTTTGACGTCTCCCCAAGGCCAAATATGCCACCACTGCATACCTGAAACCCCTCCTGCTTTGCAATCCGGACAGTATCTACCCTGTCATTGTAAGAATGGGTGGTACATATATTCGAAAAGAAACTCCTTGCGGTCTCCAGGTTGTGATGGTAGCGCTGTAACCCGGCTTTCTTTAATTCCCCTGCCATATCTTTTGTTAAGATTCCCAATGAGGCACATCTGCCTATCTGTGTATTCAACGACATGTATGTAATCGCTTCACAAACAGACTGTAACTCATCATGATTTTTTATACTCTCTCCGCTGATTACGATACTGAACCTCTTTGCCCCCATAGATAATGCCTCTTTTGCGCCCTTTATGATATCTTCCCTGTTCAGTAAGGGGTATGTTTCGATCTGCGTTTTGTAATGTGCGGATTGGGAGCAAAAAGAGCAGTCCTCGCTGCATTTACCCGATTTTGCGTTTATGATTGCACAGAGGTTGATAACGGAGCCTTTGAATTCCTGTCGAATACTATTCGCAAACCCGATCAGGGTTACAATGTCTTCCTGTTTTGTAATATCGAAAAGCCGATATGCCTCACCATAGGTGATATCCTTGTCTTTTAGCACCTTATCCGTCAATCCTCTAAGAAAATCAAACACCTTCATATGCTCCTTTGTATAAAGACCTTGGAAAACGACATATTCAGATCAATAGCTTTTTAATATAGGACTTTTAGCAATAATTGTCAACCATTATCAAATTAATGGTTGACAATTTGCGCAAAAAAAATTACTCCCTCACCCGTAAGGACACATCACCACTGAGAATCCTCTTTGTATTTCCATTGATATCCCGGAGAATCAGGTAGCCATCATCGTCTATTGACTCGGCAACCCCCTCTTCTACGTTGTCAAGGGAATGGATCCTTACATGCTTTCCTGTTACCAAGGAGTGGTTGTCCCATTCACAGCGGATCTGAGAGATACAGCCTTTGTTAAAGGCACTGTAACCTCTTTCGATCTCTTCTAGGATCGACCGGAGTAAGACCGCCCTTTTCACCTCTTTTCCAAGGACTTTCTTTAGGCTCGTGGCAGTATCTTTGATCTCCGGGTAAAGGCATGGATCGAAATTGACGTTCAAACCCACTCCTACTACAATAAAATTGACCCGGTCTTGCTCTGCATTGAACTCTGTGAGGATTCCCCCGAGTTTCTTGTTATGTAAGTATATATCATTGGGCCACTTGATCTGGGCGACTAATGAGGTCGTACCCTGTATTGCCCTTACAATTGCAACAGAGGTAAGCATTATCATGGAGAATGCCTTTGCAGCCTGAAGGTTCGGACGAAAGATAAGCGACATCAAGATATTGCTATAGGCAGGGGATAACCAATCCCTGTTGAGCCTGCCCCGTCCCTTTGTCTGCTCTTCAGCAATAACAAGGGTGCCCTCTTCTGCTCCATTCATTGCCAGGTTCTTGGCGATTGCGTTTGTTGATTCAATCTTCTCGTAATAGGATATCTCGCTACCGATCAGGGATGCCTTGATCCCGTTTCTGATCTCTGAAGGCAAAAGACGGTCAGGAGAGAATACCAGAGAATAACCCAACCTGGGATGCGCCTCGATCTGAAATCCCTCCTTTCTCAACCTCGATATCTGTTTCCAGACTGCTGTCCTTGAGATCTTTAATTCAGAAGCGATCTTTTCTCCTGAGATGAATCCGTCTGTATCTTTGAGGAGTATAAGAACCTCTTCGCCTCGATTTACTGGTTCCATCTTCTTTTATATACTCTGTTTTTTCGGTATATCCTTATACGCCGGTATGATTCCAAAACCATCCGCAGCCGTAATCGCACTTTTCACAGCTTCTATGATAGCCTCCTCAGCCAGAAGACCCACTATATTTAAATCCGCATCGATTTTACGCGTAGAAAGCGCAATGACCAGATCCCCATCAGATGTCAGATGTATGGGAGATATTGCCTTTGCAAATCCGGTATGTGCCATTTGCGCAATCTTGATTGCCTGTCTCTTTGTTAACTTTGCATTTGTCGCCACAACTCCAAGGGTTGTATCCTGAAAGAATTCCTCTTTGCTTTCTATCCCCTTCTTTATATGTTCAAAAGAATTTACAAACCCATATCCCTTTTCAGAATCCCTGGCTCCGGCAATGATAGTACCATCCTCATTGTTTACAACATCACCAAAGGCATTTACTGCAACAGCAGCCCCGACAATTAGACCATTAGAAAGCTTCCTGGATGCTGTTCCAAACCCGCCTTTCATTGCCTGCTCCATACCATACATCTTGCCGATAGTAGCCCCTGTTCCGACTCCGACACTCCCTTCCTCGACTTTCCCGGCAGATGCATCCTTACATGCATTATAGGCCATATCAGGGGTAGGTCGTACTCTATAATCTCCAAATGAGAGATCATAGATTATCGCAGTAGGGACTATTGGAACTCTTGTAGCAGAAGTTTGAAACCCCTTTCCTCTCTCCTCTAAATAATCGAGCACACCGCCTGCGGCATTGAGGCCAAATGCGCTTCCCCCTGAAATGACTACAGCATGAACCTCTTCAACCAGATGCTGCGACTGGAGGGAATCTGTCTGGCGTGTTCCTGCTGCCGAACCTCTCACATCGATCCCGCCTGTTGCCCCATCTTCACAGAGGATGACCGTACACCCTGTATAGCCTTTGAAGTTACTCGCGTGTCCTACCTTGATACCCTTTACATCTGTTATTGCATTGAACATTTCATTATCCTTTTGTATGTGTGTAAGTTTTTTTAGTTGCTCTTCGTTTTACCCCATCTTAACAGGCCGTTTTCCAAAGAAAAAGTTTAGCTTTTTGAAAAGAGCTGCAATGAGTGGTGATCAAATTTTGATCCGTGTAAAACTCGTATCCAAATGAGTGTAAAGAAAGAACAGTATATGACTATTCAATTCAATAATTCCATTATTAACTATTTCAGATATTAAAGCTAAGGTTATCCCCTGTCCTTTCTTAACGCTCACCAAGATACTCAAACAACTACACGCATTAAAATTTGACCACCACTTATTGCTTGCTGTCATCCTTTTTTTTCGTAAAGCTACACTCTTACCTTGAAAAACAACCTGTTAAAAATTGATCAACTACTTCTTTTTTTTGAGCAAGGCATCGAGACCGGCAAACGGCCGGTATGTAGAAGACGGTTGCTGGTCGCTTTCTGGTTCCGGTGCATCATAGGGTTCTCCGTCTTCATAAAACCCATGTTCTTCGTCGTGACAATACAGGCATAACAACTCCCAGTTACTCCCGTCAGATGGATTGTTATTGTGGTCATGATCCTTATGATGGACAGTAAGCTCCCGGAGTCTCTTTCCTTTAAATTCGCGCCCGCATCGCGCACAGATCCACGGAAAAATCTTAAGCGCTTGCTCCCTATATGTCTTCTCTCTCTGCTCTCGGTCGCGCTGAATCTCAGCAAACATCCGATCATACCTGTTGGTATCTTCCCGCGTATTCTTTGGTGACATGTACATACCCCTTGGTCTTTTGTTTTAGATAAACATAGGGGACACCCCTGATGAACCTGTTGTCACTTTTCTGCTAATTTTTAAGCCAGAAGTGCGCCTTATCGAACTCCTTTACTTTGTATCTATCCCAGCCGGGAAAGGTCTCACTGTATATGCCGAGTCGTATTCCCACTAACTTTACAGCCCGGATCAACAACATCTTCAGTGCTCTTGGCTTACTGAGGAGTTCTCTCATCAAGACAATAAGCGTAGCTGTCAATGTGGGTGGGCATCCCTCTATTCTTACGGCATTTTCTAAGCTCTTGTTGGTTTTGATTCCGCAATTACCATAGAGAAACACGTTTTTCGCATCGTTTTGTGCCTTCAATTCCTTGCCATAGTAGAGCCTTGCATCACCAAAATCCATATTGGGATTATCTTTGCCGAATATGGACAGTGCCAAGGCGAGTGTTGCCGCACAACCGCAGCAAAGTGTTTGCCCCGGAGCAGGAGATTTCAGCCCACTGATATTCGCCGGCCCCAATAGTTCCTTGTCCGGTTCAAACTGCCACTTAAGACTCTCCTCACAGGTCCCTATATCTTCTCCCTTGATTGCAATACTACTCATGTCAAAAGAGCGGTTGTTCCGCTTTGCGAATTCTCTCAGATAACCGACCTGGGATGGATCGATTCCAAGGACTCTTGCCCCAACAGTATCACAGCTGAACACATCTGTGCCTGCTATGACTATATCTTTACGGTGCGCTTTGCCAACAAGGGTTTCCGGCCCTTTTTCCAACATATATATCCCATCGATTATAACCAAATCGCTCTTTATGGATTCATTTAAAAGGCAGATAAGAAGATCCAGCTTGTTCGTATTATGAAACTTTTTTTTTGAGGTCTTACTCAGGCACCCTTTAAGGTTCTTAAATCCCATAGAGATCCGGGTCTGGAAGTGAGTCTTCAGTACCGGGACATTAATGAGAAATCCTGCATCCAAGGCAGCTTTGGACACCTGAACCTTTTCACCTTCCAAGTCCATATCTACAAAAGGACCTTCATTAAAATCAATCAATTTTATATTGTGCTTTTTTGCTACCTTGTCAATACCTGTCCCCTTGAACCCTTTTTTTGTATACGGTTTCAGATCGTCAAACAGATCGATTATTGCCCCTTCGCCAATCGAGATATCCTTACAGCCATATTCGAGCAATAACCGTATAATTCCATCTATGATCTTTGAGGTGGTTACCATTCCAAACGGAGGTGTTATCCTGTGCCGGAAGCAATTATTCGGTTTTATAAGTACCCTGTCATCACTTTTGAGTCGATCAAAACCACCACACATCTCGATAGCCTTACGGAGTGAATCGAGGAAACCATCGAACTTCAAAAGCGATACTGTCATGCTCCCTCCTAACGGACCGGATAGTCTTTTATCTCTTGTACATACATATCCAAAAACATCTGCGCCTTGTCTTTAGAAAATAGCGCGGGTCTATACGTAAGAGAGAAATTCAGGTTTTTATTGTATACACCTGCACATATACTGAGTCCCATTGGTGTCACTACAGGTGCTGAGCCGGTAACATTGATAATCTTTGAACTGCCTATATTTCTCACTGCCGGTTCTTCAGCACCGATTTGAGGCCAAATTACACCCGGATTTGTAACCAGAATGCTATCTACATGTGTCCTGGAGATCATAAGATACCTGCACATCCCCCGCATAACTACCAGGGGAAAAAAGGAACAAACGTAAAAAAAATAGATCAAGGAAAAAGCAATCCTATCTCTGGCAGCACAAATCGTGTCGCTTCTCACCTTTTTCAACAACCGTACCGGATCCGTCCGATCTTCTTTCGTGGTGAAAGGGGAAACCCAGGACACGAAATTCGAAACAACATTCCTGAATCCTTTCGGGCAGATATTCACGGGCGCCATTATGCGTATCTTATTACTGTTCTTTCCATGCATTGTATTCCACTCTTCTACAACCCGATAACACGCTGCCAAAAGGATATCGTTAAGCTCAACACCGCTTTCTATAGATCTGGATTCGATCTCTTCTCTTTGTTCTGAACTTATTGTATTAAAACAGATGTTGAGTTCCTTGGAACGCTCCGATCTGTCATGGAATACCCTTGTTGGAAAAGGAAAAGCGTCAATAAAAAATCGGCGAAAAAGGCTGGATATCATCTTTCGATAATAGCGATCTACCCGCTTTCTCTGGCTGTGTGCAAATTCCAGCAATTCATCCCCTTTTCGGGAGATACGGATATCCTGTTGGATTTGAGAATCGCAAGCAACATCGTCGTTATAGGATTCGATTACTCTCCTTACGAATATCAGGGAACGAAGTCCGTCCGTTGCACTATGATGAAAGGTGAAGATCAAAGAAGAATCGAGGTCGTTTTTTGCTGCGAGCAGGACTCTCACCGGAAACCTTTCCCATATATCCAGAGGTTGGTTCATCCAATCAAAGAGGCATCTTTCATAGTTGGCATATCCGGTTTCAGAAAAGTCCTGAACAGTCAGGACTTCTTCTTTCACATCCTCCTGCACCTCTCGAGAGATCCTGAAATACCTCCCTTTCAGGATCGTTCTCATAATGGGAAAGGCTCTTTGTGCGGACTGTACTGCCTGATTTAACCTTGGCGGGTTGATCTTCCCCTCCAGATTCAAGATCACATGGATAAGCATAGTCTCTTTTATCCCATCAAGGGCGAGTAAACACTTATCCACACAATTCAAAGGGATTGACCTGCTCTGCCTTTTCACTTTTCTAATGACTCGATCCTTTCTTTTGCTGCCTTTGCAATCTCATCCGATACATTCTGTCCACCCCGATGTGCCAGCCATGCCAGAAGCCCAAAGACCTCACCGCCTATGGTAACCCTTGTCCTGCCATTTAAAGGATGAAAACGATAGAAACGAACCAAACGGGTGCCCAGTGCCTTTCCTTCCATTACCACGGAATGTCTTGGGACAAACTCGGTAATTTCCATAGGCAATCTTACCTTGAGCCTGCTTACCCTTGCAGTAACAGAGAGTCTGGAGCCTACATCCAGAGGACCTTCAGATACTCTTTCTATCTTTTGAATAGAAGGCATCCACTGATGCCACTGTTCAAGGTCATCTATCAATGCCCAGACCTTTTCTACAGGAGCATTGATCTCGACGCTGCTTTGAAACCGCATTCATTTCTCCATTGTCTCTATCTGATTCACCAATCAGACTCTCATCGCCCTGTTAATAATATCCCTGTCAAAGCTGTTTGTTGCCATCCCGCAATCAACGATGATACCCTGGGCATTTATGCCGCTGGATCGCTCACTCAAAAGAAATGCTACGGTGTTTGCCACTTCCTTTGTGGCCAGGGGTTTCTTTCTCAGCACCATCTGCTCTGCAAAGAGGTAATAGTCCACATACCCAGGAATCCCTGCAGATGCAGAGGTCTTTAATAAGCCTGCATTGACAGAATTGAATCGTACCTGTGAAAACGAGCTGAAAGACTTGGCCAGAAAACATATGGTCGAATCCAAAGCAGCCTTTACAGGCGCCATATATCCATAGGCTTCTGCTGCCATCTTTGTGGTCGATATCGATATGGTGACTACAGATGCCTTTTCATCGAGAAGGTCTTTAAAACGATTAGAGATATTTATCAGTGAATAGCAGGATATATCAACAGATTGGAGGAAGTCCCTCTTTTTTGTTTCGTGAAATGGTTTCATCCCTTCTTCATAATTGGCAAAAGCGATAGAGTGAACCATGCCATGAAGCTTTTTATACTTTTGGGATATGTCGTGCCCGAGTTTCTCGATCTCTTCTTGCCTTTCCACATCGCATATGAAGATATCTTTACCAGGGAGAATCCTGCTTACACTCTCTTTTCTCTCATTTGACCGAACCACATATACAACGTTTGCATCTGACTCCTCAAGAACCTGGCCAACAAAGAAGGCAACGCTCTTTTTATTGGCCACTCCAAAAATAAGAAATGTCTTTCCTCCAATGCCTAAAAAATCCATATGATTCCCTGTATCATTTTTGAGCCATGAAATAGAAAACTGTTATCAAGGATCAACGACAGTCAAATTTTAATGCGTGTGCTGTCTGAGTTTCTTAGTGAGCGTTAAGAAAGAACAGGGGATAACCTCACATTTTATATCAGTAAATAGTATAATAATAGCGCTACTGAATTGAATGGCGATATACTGTTCTTCTTTTACACTCACTTGGATACGAGTTTTACTCGGATTAAAATTTGACTGTCGTTGATGCGACTCTTTTTAAAAGCTAAATTGTTTTGTTTTAGATAATCTTTGACTAACCAATCCCCATTCTTTAAGGCTTTGCCAAAGCACAGGTAAACTCAACTATGACTGCCTTCTTTCCTGCGACTGAGGCACTGCCTTTGAGAAAAAAAGCATTGCTCACCTTCTCTACTAAGTGCACATCTATCTCCAGGATATCGCCCGGTTTTACCATATTCTTGAATTTGGCATTCTGAATTCGTGTCAGAACCGGAACCCCCTCTTTTGCATCACTCATCATGCTTGAGAGCAATATCGCCCCGGTTTGAAAGACAGACTCACAGATCAATACGCCGGGCATAATCGGATTTCCCGGGTAATGCCCTTTAAAAAAAGGCTCATCCGGGCTCACCTCTTTCACTGTCCTTATCTTATCCTCTTTCAACTCTATGACCCTGTCAACAAATAAAAAAGGCGGACGATGAGGTATTGCATTTAAGACCTGTTCCATCTTATAATCCTCCTGTGACCTCGAGGGTAGTACCGTTAACGTATGACGCCTCTTTAGAAGCGAGGAAAAGAACACAGGCAGCAACCTCTTCAGGCTTCCCGAATCTCTTTAATGGAACCTGAGCCTTATACGAATTGCGCAATTCTTCAGGAATATCCGCAATCAATTCCGTAGCAATAAACCCCGGTGATACGCAATTTACCGTAATCCCCCTCTTTGCAACTTCTTTTGAAAGCGTCTTTGTAAGGGCAACAATACCTGCCTTTGATGCCCCATAATTCGCCTGACCTTCAAAACCGTACTTCCCTGAAGGAGAGGTGATATTGATAATCCGCCCGTATCGTCTTCGCATCAGGCTCATTACTGCAAACTTGCACATATAAAATACCCCGCTGAGATTGACATTGAGTACATCATGCCAGTCAGACTCTTTCATCATGGCAAGGATAGAATCTTTCCTGATACCTGCATTGTTTATGAGTATATCGAAGCCTTCATATTCCTTACCAATATATTCGAAAAGCCTCTCAACTGCCTCATAGTTGACCACATTACACCTTTGTACATCGATCTTATCAGCAAATTCAACGTTATCTTCCTTAAAGCCTGCCACAGCAGTCTCATTTGATGCGTAAATAACGATAACGCGCGCACCTGCTTTTAAGAAGCCCTGTGCAATACTTCTGCCTATGCCTCTTGTACCACCTGTAATAATCGCAGTCTGCCCATTAAAATCGTACATTTGCAACCTCCTGTAAAAAAATCAGGATCTCAGGTATTCATCAACATGGTTCGAGACAATGACCCCGTAGTTTGCAGCCCCCAGCCAACCGGACATTATAATCCCAACAGACCCGGTATGGAAAAGCCCCCGGACCTCTTTCGGAAGTCCCATACTGATCTTTAATCCCTCAAATTTTGTACCAAAAGAAGCTCCACATTCATGAAGCGTGTACCTTTGAAATGTCTTTGGGGTAGCCGCTTGTGCACAGTCAATCTTCGCTCTTACCCCTGGGATATATTTCTCTAAAGCATCGATGGTCGACTCGACAAGTTCCTCTTTAGAGCTTTGATACTGTTCATCTGTGAGGCTTACCCAGTCTTCATAGTTTGCATTGGTGGAAGAAACGATCGCATACATATCAGAGCCTGGTCGGGTTTCCGGGTAATAGATCGAAAAAGTCCGGCTGGTGATATCCTTGCTTAAGAGCTTTGCAGAATCGAATTTCTCTGCTGTTGAAGTAAAGAGCAAATCCCCTACATAGTCAATCCTCTCACCTCCTTTTATACCCAGATATACCTGGCAGCTACTGTTATTAAGACGAACATTCCTCGATTCTAAAGCGAATTCCTTCGAAAAATGTTGCTGTCCAACAAATTTATGGACGGTTGATTTCAAATTGCCATTCGATACAACCGCCTTACACTCTATCATCCTCCCATTAGCGATTACCCCTGTAACCCTTTGGTCTTTGACAGTTATTCTCTGTGCCAGGCAATTTTTCTCAATATCAACACCGTTTTTTACAAGCTCGGCTTCCATCTTTCCGATAAACCGGTCTGTTCCGCCTCGAACAGTATAGACGCCTTTGCTCATAAAATTGGAGAATACGATCCCATAAGTGATCGCTGGGTCATCCAGGGTTGAACCATTGGCATAGGTAATCGGTTCCATCAAAAAACGAACCACATCGTCACGCCCCGGAAAGAACTTCTCAAAAAGCTCTCTGGTTGTCATACTCTGATCATCATAGAAATTCATCTCCCTGGCTGTATTAAAAAAATCATTGATATCCTTGCGTTGCACCTTGAATCGCTCTTCTAGGATCCGGGTAAAATCTTCTCTATCAAAGGTTGTGGTTAATGAAAACTGAGGGTTATCAAACCGGATTCCCTTAAGTTGAACAATCATGTCGGCAATCTCTCTGCTCCAGTATTTTCGACAGGTCTTAACCATACCGATTGGAAATCCGTGCAATGATATATCAAAGATATGCCCTCCCTTTCTCCTGAACCAGGTAGCCAATCCACCCAGTTTATTGTGCTGTTCGAGGAGTAAAACCGAATAGCCATTTCTAGCCAGCATATTTGCACAGGTAAGCCCCCCCAGCCCGCTACCTATGACAATAACATCGTATCGTGACCTTGTATCCCTCAAGCAATCATTATCGACCATTACTCTTCCCTTCACTTTAAATTAAAATCAGGGTTCATTCTCTTCATGTAGTCGTATTTCCTCATCCAAACTGAACCGTATCCACGATTCCATAAATACCCACAAATAGCTCCATAAAAGCTCCTTGTCTGGATCATCGAATTGAAAGCCATTTTCAGTGATCTTGCCCTTGATGTCGTATCTTTATAAACTTGGGTAACTCCCTCTTTCAATTGATCAAGACTCATGTACTTCGGCTCAAATACAACCTCCAGAAAATCATAATACTGCCAATCATCAGGGTAATCAGTACACAATAGCCTCCCTTCCTGTTTTAATCTATTATACAATCTCGTCCCTGGAAGAGGGGTGAGAATCGACAGTTGTATTGCATCTATCTTTGCGTCCTCGACAAATTCAGTTGTCCTTTCAAAGACATCTTTCTTGTCACCATCACTGCCAAAAACAAACGCCCCGATTACCCCAATGTTATAGTCATGCTCTGGATTATCTCTTTATAATTTCTTATACCTACCTCCAAGTTTCTCGTTTTATTCATACTTTGAAGTGCTTCTTCATTGAGTGATTCAAAGCCAATGAATACTGCCATACAACCGGCTTTTTTTGCATACTTCAATACGTCCTCGTTCTTCGCAAAATCAATGCCTACTTGAGATCCCCATCGTTTTTTTAATCCTCGCTCGATCATCCCTTTAAACAATCGAATCGCCCTCTGTTCTGCTTCTTTTCCGCGACCTAAGATATTATCATCCGGGGAAAAGACGTTCTTTTGTTTTATTGCTTCTAATTCATCGAGTAACTCATCTACGGGTCTTTGTCTATAGGTACGACCATAAAGGGTCGTTACTAAGCAAAACTCACAATCATTAGGACAGCCTCTCGCTGTTTGTACAACATCTTTCACTCGATATTTTCTGCTTTTATAAAGATACATTCTGGGTTGAACAAGGTTATTTAAAGAAATACGCTCACCTTTGTAATACCTCTTCAACTGATTACTTTCGAAGTCATGGATCAGGTCTGACCAAACAGATTCAGCCTCACCGATTACAACAGAATCAACAAAATTTATGGCTTCTTCATACAATATAGAGGCATGCACACCGCCAATCACAGTTTTAATGCCTTTTCTTCTGTACTGCTCAGCTATTTTATATGCTCTTTGAATATTGCAAGTATATGCTGTTATGCCAACGAGGTCGGCATCCTCATAAGTCAGAGGCTCAACACTCTCATCGATTATATTTATATCCCAATGAAAGGGGGTTAATGCAGCTATATACGCTAAACCTACTTGTGGAACCCTTAAGATAGGGACGCAAGCCAGATTATGCTTAGGTTCCTGAACCGGGTTAATGAGTAATAGTTTCTTAGCCACTGTTTTTTCTTAGGTAAATCTTTTAACTCTTTTTTGTAGATAAAAATCACTTCGAATGGTTATCGGATTCTACTCCCTCATAAGTATATGAAGATTTGCCATGGAGATACCACTGAGCATTGCCCCGACTATCCCCAAAAATCCTTGGTCTGTACCACAGATAAACAGGTTTTTTAAATGTGTCCTCCCTGTCTTGATCTTATTCGGCCCTCCATATACTGCGCCGTTTATATGACCTGTAAATCTATGTATTGTTTTCGGTGTAAATATGTCCGTATAACGTATTGAACTTCGAAAATCGGGAATGAACTTTACGATTTCCTTCAGAGTCGTATCAAGCCATCTGACCTTTTGTGCTTCATATTCCTTTTGTTCCAATTCATTCCAGAGATTGAAATTCGCAATATTTGTTGCCCTGATTATAGGCTCAGGCAATGGTTTTTTGTATTGAAAATTATTAGGACAGCATATAACACCACTTGAAACATCGACCAGATCTTTTGCTTTTGCATATTTGAACCGATCTGAATGATTAAAAAAGGTGATTGTCTGTTCATAACCGATTTCAGCAGGTTCTCTATCCAATATCATAATATACTCTATAAATGAAAGCCGGCCTGATTCATACTTGAATTTTCTTGGATCGTAATCTGACAAAAGGCGCATGGTTTCAAGATAACCTGCAGATGATATGATATTGTCCGCTGTCAGTTTGTCATCGCTTTCGAGTAATATCGACTCGGCCTTTTCATCTTTAACTGTAATACGTTTTATACCACTACTTAACCTTAACTCACCCCCATTTTCCTTATACTTATTGATGAGAACATCGAGTATCTGCCTCACACCTGCCCAGGGTCTTGCAAAACCTTCGTTGAAGATACTCTGGAACATGATAACAAACTGCCCGAAGTCCATATCATCTTCCATTGCATTACCATAAAACATGAGAGGGCAAAAGATCATATCAATTAAGAGAGGATCTGATAGAATCGATCCCACAACTTCAAAGGCAGAGATGGGCCTTGTATCCAAAGATAATGCATTGTAATCAAAGATGGTTTTGATCAGCTTTTGGAAATTATCGGCCTGCCCTGGAAAATTATCAACCACTTCCTCAACAAAAAAATCGAGGTTATTAGTAAACCTGAGGGTCCTATCAGGGAATTTGATCATCGACATCCCCTGTTCACAAAGGTCAAAATCTTCATGCTTTAATCTGAGTTGACGCAATAACTTTGGAAGTGGAGTTGATTTAACACCCCGAGGAACGTAATTTGTTATTGCATGGAGACCCACATCAAATTTATGTCCATCTTTGACATAATATGAATTCAGCCCTCCAATACGATAATGTTTTTCGAGAATACAGACCTTTTTGTCATAATAGGCCAGTCTGATACCGGCTGCAAGACCAGACATTCCTCCACCAATAATGATAACATCATAGTCCATAACCAGACTCTCGCGATAAGTGATTCCTCCAAAAAAGGATACAGTTGTAAAGACCTTAGCCGTTGCCTTGCATCTTCTTTTCTGGATGAATTCGTACTGATATTTGGAATTTCAAGCCCTTTATACTCAAAGAGTCAGTTTTAAAATGTTTTTTATGAGTCTTGGGTGTATAAAATACGTTTTCGAAAAACGAACCTGTGATTTAGGTAACAGCCCTCTAAGTTTTAATCAGCTATTATGTAAGGAGTATCGTATTAAAAACCAATTGGATGGATGAAAAGAAAAGGGCAATTTTCTCTTATTTGATAAAAACTCGTTTATTTGAAAAATGAGGAAAATATCCCTTAATGTGCACGAAGCAGATTGGTCAAATATCTTTCATAAGCGGTTCGAGATATGCCACAGCACTATCAAGTGTAAATAATTTCATATAGTCATCTTCCGGCACAATGATACTGTAACGTTTGCGTAACTCCATAATCATATCTAAAAAATCCATTGAGTCCATTTCAATCTGATCCCGTATGCGGACATCAGCCTTGAGGCTGTTCACATCTTCATCCGGAAGAATTTCCTGGATGACCTCTAAAATCGTAGATCTAATTTCAACTGCAGTCATATAAATATTCCTTTCCTAAAAAAAGCTAAAAAACGTTATCCTTTATATCTTTTTACAATAACAACAGAATTGATACCCAGCATTCCAAATGAGTTGTTTAATATGTAATCAACTCTATCTATCTTTCTCGGTTCGTTGATTATAAGGTTCTTAAACACACACTCAGAGTCTACATTGTCTATATTGATCGTCGGGTGAATGATATGGTCTTCAAATGATGGTAAATTCCCTACCAATTCTAAAGCGCCAGCAGCTCCCATTGTATGGCCAATGAAACTCTTCGTGTTGTTTATATTCACATTTGAATGAGCCCCAAAGACCTCTTTTATTGCCTTACATTCCGCCTTGTCACCTTCTAGTGTTGCAGTAGCATGTGTATTGATAATATCGATATCACTAGCCGCTATGCCAGCTCTTTTAAGGGCGCTATTCATGCACTCAACCTGCCTTAGAGGATTTGGAAGGATGAAGTCAGATGCGTCAGAGTTGATCGCATAACCGGTTATTTCTCCATAGATTTTCGCACCTCTTTTAAGGGCGTCATCTAATCTTTCCAGTGCACAAATACAACCTCCCTCTGAAACGACGATACCGTTTCTATCCTTATCAAAAGGCCGGGATGCCTTAGTCGGGTCTGTATGGCTTGCCAGTGCACCTTCATTTTTAAATGCAGCAAAAACACCAAATGTATGAGGAGTCTCCGAAATCCCACCAGCCAAGGCTAAATCCACTTCTTTGAGTCGCAGCATTTGCAAACCGTTAATAAGCCCAATATTACCGGCAGCACATGCAGCGCCCAAAGTGTAATGCGGTCCTGTAATAGTCAGATTTAGAGTGACCTCACCTGCTGGGCTGTTGGCCACGGTTCTTGGGTTATGGTGATGAGACCAGAAATCCACATTGTAATCGTACTGTTTTAAATTGTAAATCTCATTTTCGGTTTCCACATTACCGTGCTCAGTGATCCCAAGATATATCCCAATTCTGGATTTATCAAAAGAAGAAAGATTGATATTCGAATCGACAATTGACTCATTTGCACAGTAAATCGCTATAGATCCTGCGCGTGTTCCACGACGCAGGGCCTTTTTCTTCTGATATTTAAGAGGGTCAAAATCACATACGCCAGCAATGACTTCCCCCATATAGTGAGTATTTATCTTTCCTACTCCGGATATTCCTGAAAGCAAATTCTGCCTGAATTCCGTAAGATTATCCCCATTCGGTGAAGTTAACCCGACTCCAGTTATTACAATTCGTGCTTCGTTATTCATATGGCAATCACCTCTTGTAAAATTACCATTTTACACCAAGCATAATAGAAGACAACCCACTGCCAATCCCCAACAATGCAACCCGATCCTCAGTATTGAGATGGCCCTTATCCTCTGATATGGCCAAAGTAATAGGAAGTGAAACCGGACCGATGTTCCCTAAATACTCTACACTGGAGAACCCCTTCGCACTGCAAAAATCCAATCTGTCGAACAATTGACTTTGATGAACAACACTCACCTGGTGACAAAATACTTTGTCTACATCAGAATTTTGCCATTCTAGCTCATTATTTAATGCCTTCCATGTCTTTTCAGCTAATTGCAACCCGTTATCCAAAATACCTTGATAGTCAGTATGCATAGTTGGACGGCTGTTTGGCTTATAAAAATATGTATTATCTTCAATACGGCAAAGTCCGTTATATTGGGAAGCGGTACGGATCACTCCACCTAAAAGCCTGTGATTCGAGCTCGACAATGAAGAATGGGTCATAATCACTGCCACTGACCCAGAACCGAGTGTCAAAGAGGCAAAAGAAAGCTTGAGTTTTGCCCTGGTCATCTCTGGGTCCTGTAAGATTTCATCAATTGTTGTGTCAGTGATATGCCTACTGCTTTCACTTGCAACCACAATACCCGCTTTTACCTGACCCAATTCAATCATATTTGCTAAGGACACCATACCGTTTACAAAGCCCAAACAGGCATTTGATATGTCAAATATGGTCGCTGTTGAAGGCAGGCCTAAGGAATCATGAACCAAGAAGGCCGTCGCTGGCTCCAGAAAGTCACGGCTCAAGGAAGTATGAAGGATACATTCGATGTCATCCTTCTCTATACCAGAGTTAGCTATAGCCTTCTTTGCTGCCATTGCACCGGTTTGACTCGGGGGGTCTCCATTCAACCAGAATCTCCGCTCACGGATCCCGGTCATCATTTCAAGGCGGCCGTATGCAAGATTTAGCCTGTCGTACACTGGAGACAGTCTTTCTTCCAGGCTTAATGATGTAATGATGTCTTCCGGTATTACATATCCAAAAGACTCAATGCAGACATCTTTGTATCGCATCTAATTTCCCTCAAATGACCTTTTTCCCTAGTTAAAATACAAGAAAAAATGGAATAGTATACACTTTCATTAAAAAAATCAATTAAAATTAAAATCAGCGGTTAAATAAAGGTAATGTTATTCAAATTAAGAAATGATTATCTCAATTATCCGCGTGTCTTTACTCGCTTATTGGATAGCAATGTGGGAATATGAAATTTCAATTTAATATTTAACCTAATCATCAATAGACTTATCAGGGATTACACTATCAGGAACATACTTACAAAACCCAGCGATGACTGAAGAAACCTTTCTGGAATCACCTACAGTATCAGGGACACATTTATCTATTATAGATAATAAAAAAAGAACGTACTTTATAATGAATGTATTGATCTGCTGTATCGATAACAAAACCAACTGCTTTAGAAGGAATATTACTATCCAGTGTATTCATAAAAAAGAGAAGATACTTATCAGGAAAATATCTTTCCAACACTTTCGCATAAAACAGGATTATTTTTCTCGAAAAACATACGGCAGGCAGTATAAATACGTCCAACCTTTTCATAAGAAAAACTCCTTTATTCAGATTATAAATACTGGTTATATATTTGAATACGGAGTATTTTCTCTTAAGACATATCGTCTACTATTATAGAAATCTTTATATCTTCGCGACATTATAAAAAATAAAAATACTGAATAATTAACAACTAACTATCCTACTAAAAAGCTTTTTTTTTGTCTACTTCTATTTTGAGAAACATCATTTACATACTTTTCGGGAATTTCATTTATCGGCTATTGAGTTCGCTCCGAAAACATTACGTGTAACGTCTTGATTTTAATAAATAAGAGAACAGATCGTTCAATAAATTCTAATAATTATATCCGTTTAACTAAATAACACGAAATTTCTTTTATTCGAAGGTAACTCAATAGTCATTTTTCATTTTTTATATCACTCCAGCGCCATAAAAATGAAGGCTATCTGCAAGTGTCAATGGTGATCAACTTGGAATGCGAGTACTGTATGAATAAGTTCTACATGTAATTACAATTTGAGAGCTGCTTTAGCGACACTTTTTAAAAGAGAAGAAGTTTCCATTTGTTCAATATCCATTCTCATGATTTAGGTTAACACCGCTTCAAGAAAATTGTATTAACCAAACACATGTCAAACACAAAGGTTCTGGCAAAAAAATTAAGCGGCTAGTTTTTCTATAACCACAAGGAGAGAGTTATTATAGTTTTTGAGCCTTTTATAGAGTTTTAGTATCGGAGTTTACATATTGATACCTCCATGAGGTCTTTTCCAATTGTATCTAGTTATATCAAGTCGGAGAAGTTATCTTCTTTCTCATCTCTCCTGCGGATTCTTTCAACCCGTATAGTGTAAAAAGCGCATATTTGATCCGGCATGTATACTCTGGGTTTTTTGAGGATGCATTTAGGGTCTGAGACATATATATTGGTAAATTCCTTACCTCCATTCGTTTGGATACGGCGTATAGGAAAAGGAAATTCTTTGATGAGTCTGTTAACGAACTCTTTTCTGGATATATATCTGCAAAGCACCATATGGTAAAATCATCTATGTCGGTGAACCGATAGTACTGTTCCCCCCT
>JAXHVA010000299.1:0-1764 GCA_034189035.1 Thermodesulfobacteriota bacterium | reverse complement strand
CGCTTAAGCACTATAAGCGTTATACTGAAGATATCCCTCCTATTAAAAAACCGGAGGGGGCGCATTTGGAAAAAGTAGGCCCTAAATAAGCACATCAAGGGTAGGAGTAACGGCTTGACTTTTCAACATATTCCAGCGACCTGCCTTGAAATAAGACCGCAACGTCAACATTGCCTCGGCTGTTCCAACATGCCAATAGATTGCAGGACCCTTGAGTCTTAAATTGACGACTCTTCTAATGGCGCTTTCCATGGCACCACTGCCTATCGGCAACTCCATCCGCTCTATAGTGTGGTAATTCATCCGATGCTGATTTCTTAGAAAGTAATCCCGTTCCCTGCGGAATTCCTTGCTGCTTCTGCCTCTACACAGCGTCTTTATTGCTTCTGTGACTTGCTGAATCTTGCCCGCTCTTAGAAGCTTTTTGTGTTTCTTGACCCATTTTTTCTTTTCCCCCGGGCTCCATGATTTGCGACATGCTGCCACTTTACCCAAGTGCTCAACCGCATGATAGAAATCTATCAGTTTATAGGCACGTCTCAACTGAACGCCTAAGTCTTTTAAAAGCTGTGGAACTCTTCTCCAAATCCAGCGAGCTCCATCTGCAACAAACAGAATCTGATCGGCTGTGCTCAATTTCAGCTTGGACAGGTAAAACCGTAACAAGCCGAAAACAGCATCTGGCCCTTTCATCGTGCCGTCAATGAACGGACAGAATTTGC
Organism: Thermodesulfobacteriota bacterium; assembly: GCA_034189035.1. Lineage (GTDB taxonomy): Bacteria > Desulfobacterota > UBA8473 > UBA8473 > UBA8473 > JAUXFK01. Next base: position 1,042 of record JAXHVA010000299.1, on the reverse strand, counting down.
GCTCCATTCGGCCTTCATCGTTCACAACATAGATAATCAGCAGTTTTGGCTCTCGCCAGTCCGTAGAATACCGGTTGCGTCCTTTCTTCGTCTTGGGACCCCGCTTGTTTTTCCGAATACGAAGGCGACCACCATCCGTCGAAATCACAACCCGACGTCCTTCAACAGTTTCAACAAATTCATATGATTCATCCCGTTGGACCGCCTTGGCCCTTGCAGCAAATCTTATCGCTATCTTCTTGATGGTACTCACATCAAGACATACGCCTCGGTCGGCCAATGCCGCCGCTGCTTCCTCAAAAGAACTCATGGCAACGGTGGTCATACTCACTTCTGATGTCAATAAAGGCGTGCAGTGATCATGTATCCCCAACAGAATCAATTCCGGATAGAACCCTACCCGGTTTTTTTTTACGCTTACCCTTTCGACTCAAATAGGTGGTTTTTACTGTAAACGGTTCCCCCCTGGATGGACGGACCGTAACATCACGGATCCCCTGGTTTTTCATCTTCTTAGGATATGTCTTAGCCAATACAGCGGCCTCGTCCTCCAACTCTTTGCTATCAATCGAGGCCTGGACCTTCTGCGCAACCAAAGCGCCTGCCAGTTTGTCAGTAGCATCAACAATCCTTCGCTCAAGCGCTTCCAGTTCTTTACCCGTCTTTACCAGAGCCTTCTCTTTCTGGATAAGATCAACCTCTTTCAGGGACTCTTCAATCCGCTTTTCAATCTCAGCAAACTGCTCTTGTACACGCAAATCTCTATCATTCATAAAGCGATCCTCCTGAATTTATATTAAAATCCAGGATTGCTTTACATTATATAGCCCCCCTTGTCCAGCACTTTCTCATTTTTCCTTGAAAACCTCTCATCTTTCACCTACTTTAGGCAAATGCGCCCGTGGGTAAGCCTTGATTTAGCTACAGCAAGAATGATAAATCGGTTTTCATTATGAGAGACGTAGAGCTTTTTCAAATGGCCCTTGGTTTGACACCGCCTTGGCAGGTGTCTGATGCACAATTTGACCCCAATACAAGGAGA
>JAXHVA010000298.1:0-1768 GCA_034189035.1 Thermodesulfobacteriota bacterium | reverse complement strand
TTGACCAAACCGCTTTCCTCAGGTAGCTGAGCCGTGGAGACCTCTTCTTCTCCGCCCACCACCAGTACTGGCGGTCATCCAATAACTCTTTTTCATTCTTCTTTATTTCAACCTCTGCCATTTTAAAATCCTCCTTTTTCCCCTTATTAACTAGTAGTAGCGAGAAACATGAAAAAACTTACTTTTCATCAAATCCCTTTGCCATCCTCAAATTTGGGTTCCACATAAACTCTGAGACATTTGTCCTTATCCGATCTATCTCTTCAAATTTTTTACACTCACTCGCATCCATATAGATATCTGTATCCTTTCCTAATCCTTCCTCGTCCAGATAGGCCTTGCAGGCTCCCATCCTTGCAGCTGAATTTGCAAATTGGGGAAGAAAGTTTTTACAATCACCACATCTAGCCATCGTCTTACTCCTCACTTTCATTCAACAAATAAAAATATCAAAATTTTTGTACATTGCGCGCAATGATAGAATCCTGTGTGATCTTGTTCATCTCAACGAAATGCGCACTATAGCCAGCAATTCTTACCATCAATTCACTGTACTTCTCAGGCTCCTTTTGCGCTGCATAGAGTGTCTCGTTATCTACCATATTGAACTGGACATGGTTGATCCCCAGATCATGCCAGGTCTTCATATAGTCACGCCACATCTTGAAGCCCTTCTCGCCTTGAAGCTGGCCCGGAGATAACCTCTGATTGAGAAGAGTGGCCCTGACAGAACCAATATGATCGAGTTTTCCCACCGAGTTTAACACGGCTGTAGGACCCTTCTTATCAAAACCGTGACCAGGGGAACAACCACCATCATACAACGGATCTCCTAGCCTTCTGCCATTAGGCAATGCGCCTACTTTAGGTGCCTGAACCGTATGCGCTGCTATACTCTCTGGCAGGGTAGGCCAGGGCTGCCCATTGATGTCGCGTACTGACCATGACATCTTACCCAGGTCCTCGTATATCCTTACCCATATCTGGTCTACATAGTCATCGTCATTGCCCCATTTCGGTACCTTGACAAAGTCCATTCTCATCTCTTCGTAGCCCTCCCAGTTCGCCTCTATCGCCTGTTTCAACTCCGCCATCGTGTATTTCTTCTCATCATAGACGAGCTTCTTCACTGCCGTCAGAGAATCTCCCGTATCTCCGAATACAAAGAGGGTAAACCACAGGCTGCTCCTCTCCTTACACAGAGCACTGTTTTGTCCTGTCTCTATACAGCGCTCAAAGAGGGAAGATGCCATGGGTTTCGGAAAGAAGAGGGCCTCTACATTCCTGCCCCTGTGCTCCATACCAGTCAACATCTTAAATGTCGCCTTCAGTTGCTCATACCATGCATTATAAAATTCATCAAAGGTCTCAAACTTGGTACAGTCTCCTGTCTTTATTCCTGTATTCATACCAGTCAATGGATCGTAACCGTCAAAGAGCGCCATGGATACAGCCTTTGCCCCCCCTATTATTGAGGGCTGCGGATACCGCAAAGCCGGGGCTGCCCACTTCGTATCCGGTGCTGGTGCCATACATGCCTGGTGAACCCAGCGCCTTGCCTCCTTCAATGGATGACCAAACCAGTGCATTAGATTGGGGATGAGCACATCATCATTGCGCATGGAAGGATATCCGAGACCATGTCGAATGCACTCGAATACCCGGCGCAATGTCTCTGTTCGTGTTTTAGATGAATAGCGAAACCCAAAGGTCGGATCGCATACCCTCGCTAAAAGGGCTGCTTCCAGATAACAATCTGTCAAGTCAT
>JAXHVA010000297.1:0-1785 GCA_034189035.1 Thermodesulfobacteriota bacterium | reverse complement strand
TGCTCAAGGGGGGTGAAAGCATAATATGGAAGATACACAAGACGTATCAAACAACAACAAATATGATGAATTGGACGATATAGATAGACGATTAATTGAATTAAAGCTGCAAACACCTAGTTTAACATATTGCAAGTTGTCTGAAATTGTAGGAGTTAATCGGTTTGTTGTGTCTCATAGAATGAAAAAAAACAAGGTAAAACAAGCTATAAATGATTTCCATAAATCAGCATTGCAAATATTGTTAGATAGTCAAAATGAAGCTGCATTAGTATTGAGACAGCAATTGAAAAGCAAGGATGAGAAGATTGCTCAAGGGGCAGCTAAAGAGATAATAAAGGGTGTATTGAGCGATAGTGTAGATATCCCCAAGGGGCTTATGATAGAATTTGTCAATGGACACAAAAAAGAAAGTTAAATTCAATCTTTTGTCTCATCAATATCAATTCACAGAATCAACAAATAGATATATAGTTAACTCTGGTGGAGTAGGCTCAGGCAAAACTTACGCTATAGTTTTAAAAACTTTGAAATTATGTATAGAGCATCCTGGAATTTTTATTTTAATTGGAGCTCAAACTTACCCTCTTTTGAGAGATACCACATTGAGAGAATTTGTTAATTTAATCCCACCTGAAATGATTAAAAGTTACAATAAAGCCAATCATCATTTTATTTTTGAAAATAATTCTGAGGTAATATTTCGGTCATTCGATGATCCCAATAAGCTTAAATCTTTGAATTTAGGAGCTTGCGGAATTGAAGAAATGTCAGATATATCTGAGGAAATATTTAAAATGTTAAGAACAAGGATGAGGCAAGACAGAATGCCTTGTTGTATATATGGGGCGACTAATCCTGGAACTTTTTCTAATTGGGTGTATAGAATATTTATAGAGAACCCTATACAGAATAGTGAAATAATTTACTCAATAAGTGCTGATAATGCATATTTGCCTTTCGAATATTTAGAAGATTTAGAATACATGAAAGATAGTAACCCGGAATATTATGAGCGGATGGTGATGGGTAAATGGGGCGCTTTAGAAGGATTGATTTATAATTTACCGATTGAACAACGAATAACAGAATTGTTGAGGATTAAAGATTATGATAGGATAATAGCAGGATTAGATTTTGGTTTTACTCATCCAACGGCTTTGGTTGTAATTGGGATAAGGGAAAACATTAGGCATGTCATAAGCGAAGTGTACAGGCACAAGATGACAAGCTCTGATATTATAGATATTGTAAAACAAAAAGAAAAAGAATTCAATATAGAAATAATATATTGTGATAGTTCCAGACCTGAAATAATAGAAGACTTGCAAAGAGAAGGAATACCCGCGGTTGAATCAATTAAAGATGTTTTTGACGGTATAATGTTTATTAAATCTCTAATTGGTAGTAAGAAATTATATGTTAATAAAGAATGTGTTTTCACTTTACGTGAGATGGATTCCTACATATGGGATGCGAAAAATATGATAAAGGAAGTTCCATTAAAAATTAATGATCATTGCTTAGATTCAATTCGTTATGCGTGTTATACTGATCATAAAAAATATGCTGGAGGTATTGAAAAATTTAATAGTGAAGAAGGCAGAGAACAATATGATTGGTAAAAAGATTGACAAAAAAACAATGATGTTGTATTTTACGATCAAATGTGGTCAAGCAATTTGAGGTATAAGATGATTTGCAAATTGGCAATATAGAAATAAGAAAGCTCAAACAAGAGGCCCCGCAACCCAAATCACTTGGGAAAGAAATATCTTCAACTGA
>JAXHVA010000296.1:0-1794 GCA_034189035.1 Thermodesulfobacteriota bacterium | reverse complement strand
GTTGGATGAAGCCGCTATGCGGCAAGCAAAGAAGGCCACAGATTAAATCATTGCAACCTCTTCATTTATGAGAGATAAAAGATAAGTTGTAAAGTAATTGATTATTATCAATCCAAAAAAACATGAGGTTGCAATGGATATTAGACTAGCAGAAGATTCACAATTCAACGTATTATAGAAAGCATTGTAAATATTTAAAGCTTAAAGGCCTGTAGCCAAAAACCATTGAGGCATACGCAAGAGCTTTAAGACGTATTGGCAAATATTTTGACGGCCAACTGGATAATCTTAGCCAGGGTCAATTACTTGACTATTTTCATAAGCTTTTAGACTCTCATTCATGGAGTGCAGTTAAAGTTACGCAATGAAGTCTTTTTCTTCACCATCTACAGCCTGGGATTACGTCTTGGAGAAGTCATCAAAGTTAAAGTAGGAGATATTGATGCCGATCATATGCGGGTGCATATTCGTGACGCCAAAGGCAATAAAGACAGATTTGTGCCACTTCCGGAAAACAAATTACATACCTTCAGAGTTTTTTGGATGGTTCATAAAGACCCATTATTCATCTTTCCAAACCGAAAAAGAGGGCTCAAAAATGCTCATCTGGTGGATTCCCCTTTGGAGAAAGGTGGAATTCAAACTGCAATGAAAACGTTCACCCTGCAAATAGGATTTAAAAAAATATCCTGTCCTTCCTTGCGTCACAGTTACGTCCATTTATTAGAAGTAGGGGGTAATTTAATTGAGTTACAAAAAATCCTTAGCCATGTCAGTTTATTAACAACTGTTAAATATGCCCATCTTACCGCTGCAATACAAAAAATTCCTACCATACAATAAACAAGATAATAAACGGCTTTGATATAAGCTGGGGAGGGGTTGACTTTACTTTCCTCAATTATAGAAGAGTTTGAAGAGAGGTTTTTCAACAAATATAAGACCGCTGTCTTACCCAGTCATAAAAAAAGTGCTGTCGGCCATGAAACAATGCCGAAAAGAATCTGGTCCGCATATGCTGACCAGGTGCACCAATGACAATTGTCGAAGGCAAATTGCCCTCATTGTCAGAATCATGAAAGCCGGCAATGGATTGATAATCAATTACAAAAACAACTGCCGGCTCAATATTATCTGATCACCTTTACACTGTCCCAGACAGCTTAGGGATCTTGCTTGGAAAAATCAGAAACAGGTCTATTCCTTGATGTTTCAATGTATACAGGAACTTTTGAAAACATTTACCCAAAATGACAAAAAACTACAGGAAACGGCAGGATTTACTATGGTACTGTATAGCAATTCAGGAGAACTCGGTTTTTATCCCCATATACATGTTATCAACTTAAAGCAATTGTCGATCATAATCTACGGGCACCAAAAAGCTGTCCTGAAAAATGGGTTGTTGATTGTGAAAACGTCGGCAATGGCGATAAGGCATTAATTGCACAATAATACCGGCTGCCCAGATACAACGGGCAACTCATCCAAAATAATCAAAGGAGGCTTTTTGTTATGTGATACTCAATCTAAAATAGGCAGCAAAAAGATCCGATTTCATCGGCAATGGATATTTACGCAAAAAATTGGCTGTTTTTACAAAATAAAATCTGTTTGAACACAAAAGCAGCCCTAAAAATATATCGAATTAAATCACCGACTATTCAATAGCTTCTTCTCCTAATCCAGACATTCTTTCAAAAAGATATTTTCTACAGAAAAACAAGGGCTTGTCCAACAAACGGTCCAAATCGTGGTTCGCCCCTCACACAATCTAACCTTATTCGTAAGGCT
>JAXHVA010000295.1:0-1834 GCA_034189035.1 Thermodesulfobacteriota bacterium | reverse complement strand
GATGGTTGGCCATGGAGATGATATCCTGCTCCATCTTCGCTACAATTGGGTCATACGCTTGAATGACGGCAAGATCAGTGTCGATCATTTTTTGAACGGATGTATCTTTAAAGCGTTCGACCCGTGCCTGTTCCAAGGTTTCGCGATACATCCTAATGGTTCTGGGAGATTATATTGACTTTTGGTATTTTGTATATGTGCATAGAGTTCGGCCTGTTTTCTCATGAGATGGTTCCTCCTTCTGAGCAGGTCTCTGGTTGCCCTCATTTTGGCAGGATATGTATATGCCATGGGTACCATGCCTCCTCTGAGCAGAATGGCGATTTTACGCGAATCTATTTATCATTTTTCGCTTTCCCCCAGTGAATGCCTTTCATATAGAGAGCATGGGCAAGGACAAAGGGGATGTAATGCTCGTTACAAAGATCAGCTATCCAATACCAGGTGAACATACATTCCACTGCAGCGACAATGCCCTCTCGTAAAGGGTGAATGGTTTTGAGGAATACCTCCTCACGATCGGTAATAATGTTTCTATGTAATCTGATCTCCCCTGTTTCATCGAGGATGCAAAGATACATTTTTCTTGCGTGAAGATCGATTCCGCAATAATATTTGTGTTGTTTAGTATAAAATCTCATCTGGTCTCCTCCTTTTTTATTGGTTTATGGTTCGGTGTTGAAACATTATCATCTGAGTCTGACCTGTCCACGTGAAGCCACGCAAAGGCAAGGGCAAAGATTGAGTAAATGGACTATTTATAGATGGACAAAAGTGAGAGAAAAGGATAAAATTAATATATTAAAAGGGTGACATTATATTATAGAATATATGGTAAAATATTGCCCAACGGATGAGCTTTGCTCACGGGGGCACGCTTGCTTGGCCTCGTGGGCATCCGCTTATTGGCCAGAGCTTATCAGGGGCCAACAAACGGATATTTGATCCGCGGGGCATTGGCCCTCCGCGTAGCGGAGCGCCAATCTACACATAATAACTGTGAAAAGATGATCTTTTTGGAAGAATTGCACCGTATTGCGTTGAAACGCGTTATCGAAATTATAAGGAAAGTTTGTCAGAGATCATCAATGAAGAAAGAGCGAGGCAAGTGTATGAGAAAACGCAGGTGATAATTAGGAAGCGTAACCTTTACCCTAGAATCCAATCAGATATCGAGGCAACGATGTATGAACTAAAACGAAGCTATGGAATCGATAAATTGTGAGTACAAAGAGCAGTTAAAGTGTATTTTGCTTTATTCTGGATAGTAATCGCATTTTAGTATGAAAAAGATGGAAAAAAGACCGATACAACCACAGAAAGTCATTTAAAACGCTTTTGGTTTTCTATTTTAACTTTTTAATCAATTTCTTTCCGATCTGATTAAAATATCTCTTCTTCAGCCAACGATTCAAACTCCACTGATTTAATAATTCTATCGCCTCAAAAAGGATACTTATTTCCCAGGTATCAATTTGTCAAGATATCCCTGAAGCCATACCTGAAGTTACAATGAAGCCACAATAACAAAGGAATGATAGGCGAAAAGCTATTGCCAAATCCTCCTTTGAATGATGCCATTTTACAACGATATAAGAATCGATTGTATCTCATAGAGTGACAAGCTAACTGCTTTACGGTCCGTTTTAAAAAATAGAAAAATTCTACTCATTTAACTTCTATAATAAACGCAAATAATACTGCATTTATAGTTACTTTATGGTATATCTGCCTAAAAGGAGGTGGAATATGCCAAAAACAATTGAAATCAAAGATGCAAAAACAGTTAAAGCCGAAATACAATATTATTTTTCCATTAATGAAAATGCACGAT
>JAXHVA010000294.1:0-1846 GCA_034189035.1 Thermodesulfobacteriota bacterium | reverse complement strand
AAGTCCCGCATCTGTTATCTTGCTCATGTCGAGGCTGGTCAGACGGATATGGGGGTTGCCCTTTATGTTTTGCGTATCATCGAATACAAAGGGAACTTCGAGTGTATTTGAATAGCTGAAATATATAATAGCAAGAAAGATAAGAGAAAACAAAAAAGGATAGAGGCGGTATATTTTCATATATAAATTCAGCTTGTGGTTAACAGTCTCTTGTACTTATATTTTTTAAATACCAACTAAAAAGTTAAATGTGAATTGTAATTGGCCATTTATAAAAAGAAAATATCAGTAATTACCTGTTAAGTATTTACATCTGGGTACAAGAATACACCTTTTTGAATTTTTTTGAGGTATCTGGATTATTCTTGAGACTGTAGAACTCGTTTTGAATTTTTATTCGAAGTTCCCCCACTCTTTTGATAATGACTTTTTCATTGTGCTGCACATGGCAGTAAATTGCCGGCAATAGATATGTTATGACACCTGAGAGGATTTGAAAAATAAGCCCATGTTCATCTCTGGCAATGAGATGGTAGAATTTGAGGTAACGTTTCCACCAGGTGAAGAATTCCTCAATGTCACATCGAAGTTTGTCAATCAAGGCGATGCCCACTGCTGACAAGTCATAAAGGCGTGTTGCTACCCAGCAGTCTACGTATACCCGATAAGCCGAACTGTTTTTTTCAGTTTAAGTCAAAGCCGATATGAACCTTAGCTTTCTTAGAATCTTTTCTATTGTCGGCCCAGTACAATGAGAGACCTCCATCAATCAATGAGCTGTCAATGCCGACAGGGTCTCCAAGTGTAGAGTGATTCTTTGACAGGACTTCACTCGCTTGATCCTGAAGTTTCTGGAATACATAGGTGAACTGCTCAAGACCTCGGGTTTTAATGGCCTCTGCAAAGCTGTTCTTTTTTATGCCTTTTTTCGGTGCGATATTGTCCCGGGCAAAATCATCTTCTTCGAGGACTTGGAGGAGGTGTTGTGCTGCCGTGTGTTCTTCAAGGTGGAAGAAGACCAATGATTTGAGTTCATTTTTGAAGGTCATCTGTAAAGGCCTTTTCCCTTGATCTTGTAACAAAATAGTGGAGTCGGAGTTAAGCCGCTTTTTTATTATACACGATATTCCAACTCATAATACGCTGGCGATTATAAACCATTCGCAGACAGCTTTCTCCGACGATTGTAGTAGAGTTAATGCTCTTAAAAAGAGCCTGCACCGCCTCAGCAACATTCTGAAATTTACAATGATGAATCATTTGTGTTTTTATCGAATGGAAAAAAGATTCTGCCACTGTTTTATCTCAGCAGTTACCTTTTCTACTCATACTTTGAATAAAACATGTTTTTTTATTATTGCTCTAAAATTGCCACTGGCATACTGAATTCCTTTATCACTATGTATCATCAACCTTTGGCCTGGTCTGCACCGTAAAATTGCTTTGCTGAGAGCTCGCATTGCTGAATATCTTTCAAGAGATTCACTGGGTCCCAGCCTACAACAATTCGTGAAAACATCGATAAAAACCGAGAGATAATGCTTCTTCCTCCCAACCTTTAAATGCGTGATGTTGCTTATAAAGACGGTGTCTAGAGTAGATACCATAAACCGACGATCAAGTAAATTTGGAGAAACAGGTTCTTTGTGCTTTGAATCAGTAGTAATTACAAACTTTTTAATTTTTTAATTAGTACGAGACTTTAATCCCATTTCTTTCATGTGTCTGGCAACTCGAGGCCTGCTTACTTTTGCAAATGCAGGGTCTTCATTGAGATCTACAGTTATCATTGAACTGCCAACCATTCCTTTATGATCTTCAATAATACGTTTATTCGTGTCTTCAG
>JAXHVA010000293.1:0-1869 GCA_034189035.1 Thermodesulfobacteriota bacterium | reverse complement strand
GCCTGTTCCGAGGTTTCGCGATACATCCTAATGGTTCTGGGAGATTATATTGACTTTTGGTATTTTGTATATGTGCATAGAGTTCAGCCTGTTTTCTCATGAGATGGTTCCGTCTTCTGAGTAGGTCTCTGGTTGCCCTCATTTTGGCAGGATATGTATATGCCATGGGTATCATGCCTCCTCTGAGCAGGATGGCGATTTTACGCGAATCTATTTTATCATTTATTGACCAATAGGATTACATGTATTAATATAGCTAAACATATCCACATTATATAGGTAATTATATGAAAACTATTCAGATGACATTGGATTAGGAATTGGTGAAATAAGTTGATTTTATTGTAAAAGATTTACAAACAACAAGATCAGCTTTCACTAGAGATGCTCTAAGGGAAGCTATTAAAAAATACAAAATTAAACGTATGGAAAAAAACATAGATTAGGTTATCAATGCAAACCCGTTTCCAAGAATGAATTTAGTATATGGGAAAATGAACAGATGTTGGGGGATGAATGAAAAGGGGGAGATGTTAGATGGTATAAATTTAAAGCTCCTGATAAAAAGCGCCCAGTATTAATACTTACACGAGACTCTATTTTAAAATACTTGGGTGAAGTAACTGTTGCACCACTAACAACAACAATTAGAGATATCCCAAACGAAGTCATCCTCACAGAACTCAATGGTTTATATGAGGAATGTGCTATTAATTTCGACCATATTCAAACTATATCAAAAGGCAAATTAGGCTCTTTGATAACAACTTTAACATTAGATAAAATGGAAGAAGTACATGAGGCCTTACTATTTGCACTAGGTTTTGAATAACATTTTAAAAATCTGAGATAACGAATAAGGTTAGATTGTGTGAGGGACGAACCACAAGCTGAACCAATTGTTGGACAAGCCATTTTTTTCCAATAGAAAATATCTTTTTGAAAGAATGTCTGGATTAGGATAAGAAGCTATTGAATGGTCTGTGATTTAATTCGATATGTTTTTTTAAAGTTGGTTTTGTGTTCAAATAGATTTTATCTTGTAAAAACAGCCAATTTTTTGCGTAAATATCCATTGCCGATGAAATCGGATCTTTTTGCTGTCTATTTTAGATTGAGTATCACATAACAAAAAGCTCCTTTGATTATGTTGGATGAGTTGCCCGTTGTATCTGGGCAGCCGGTATCATTGTGCGAATAATTTCCATTCTTGATCGACAGAATATGCATCTGTTTTTTGCAGTTTTTTCAGATGCTTGACCATCATGATTGGATTAAATCGTAGAATACCCTGTAATAATTTGATGAGCTTCTTGCTGCACGGATGCAAAAACCTGTAACATCTTACTTTGCGAAAACCTTTTGGGAGAACGTGATGCATCAACAACCAGAGGAAATATTCACCCGAAGCGGTCTTTGTCCGACATTTTCCGGTATTGGAATGTAAATATCTGAAAGTGACCATTCTATTTTCACATTTCAATATATCCTTCTCTTGAATAGCGCCTTTGTATAGATATTTACCCAGATAAATTAATGTCTCATCGCCATTGCCTACGTTTTCACAATCAACAACCCATTTTTCAGGACAGCTTTTTGGCACCCGTAGATTATGATCAACAATTGCTTTGAGTAATTTAGCCCTGAAAATTTTTACCAAAGCCTTGTAAAGGATAAAAGCGATAAAAGGGGCAGGCAAATAATACTTGATAAAGCATCTTTTTCGAAAGAGGAATATTCCAATCGTATTCATTAAACAGCGATTTTCGCACCGCTACTGAATGAATAGTTCGCCGAAATCCTGTTCTAGTCAATACAACAATAATGAATTAAAAAACAAGCAGTTAGCAACGCCTACATCGTTCAAGA
>JAXHVA010000292.1:0-1931 GCA_034189035.1 Thermodesulfobacteriota bacterium | reverse complement strand
AGGAAAAACAAGAAGCAGTATAAAGTCCATCTTCAATTGCATCTCTTTGAAACCCGAGATTACCAATTCGACTACAAGATCATAGTGACCAATAAAACCTAATCAGTGTCCATCCATAAATAGCCTATTTTGAGTAACTTTCGGATTTGGACATACGGTGATGATGCCCAACTGGCTGAGAAAAGGATGGTTTTGTCAGCCGCGAAGACGATATTAGGCCTATTTTATCAAAGATGGACATACTAATGCGTAGTATTCATGCATTTCATTCTGTATTTGCCGTAATTTCACTATGTTGCTGATTTGGCACTCCGGGCCAGTGTAAAAAGGTTTGCAGAGATAATACAAGACCAGGCATAGCTTTTGAAAGATTCAAACGACTTCCAGGTACACCTTGAAAAGCCAAAACTGCGTTTGAGCCAGGAGATTCCTGATTCGATGCCGGCACGAAAGCGACGAAGTCTTTTGTATACCCAGTGACTTTGGCACATATCCTCTTCCTTGAGGCCGCGCTTTTTGGCAAAGCAAACATTCTTAATGTTTTTCAATTTAGCTGCTTCAAGGTTAGCCTTGGATGCAAATCCACCATCCAATGCCGCATTCAGAGGATAATGTCCATATATCCGTTCATGACGATCCAGCATTTCACAGGTAAGCGTAGAATCAGCTGGGTTTCCTTCAACGATCAAACAGTCAGAAATAAAATTGGACCGTCCACCGGTCAAACAAACTTTGTGACCATAGTATTCGTCCCTGCGATCCTTTATAATAATATCGGTATGGGGTTCGAAAATGGAAAAGACTTTTTCAGTAGCAGGAACATTTTCATCACGGATAACTCTTCGTGTGGTCTGGTCGATAACCTTTTCGGCAAGTGGAATCAATTCCTGAAGATCTTTCGTTATGGCCATTGCCAGCGCCATGTTTCCGGTATCATGGAAGACATGGCAATCGAGAATAGATGCGGCTTTTTTTGTATAATCGACCGTTTTCTCAGCAACCTTCAGAAGGTTTTTGTAAGGTTTAACTCTGGCCTTCTTGCTCTTCGCGTTCAGAATTTCAAGCGCTCTTTTCTTCGCACGTCTGCGGTGATCAGTGTAGGAAATGCTTATACCAAGCTCTTCTTTCATTTTATCGAGGATCCGGGTAAGGACGCGAACGGAATCCCAAAGCAGAGAGGAATCGGAAGGTTCATGGATGTTGGAGCATACAACGGTGCAGTCGATTCGGGCCTCTTTCCCCTTCTCAATGCCCTTATCTTCACCGTAAGCCCCCAGAAGCCGATTGATACTTTCCCACGTTTCAGATGAAATATCCTTGATATTCTTACAAAGAGCAGACTTCTTGAAACCCTTATGAGTAATACCAATACGACAGAAGTTGCGGTAAGTATGGGAATCGATCAGATGAAAGTCAAGTTCTTCATAGCTGAAGCCTTCGGTCTGTTTGATGATCGCGGCACGCAGAACCTGCTCGGCAGTCATCCCCTCTGCTCCACAATGTCTATTCTTTACGCCATGGGTAAGGTCTCGCAAAACCATGTCTGTGATGGTAGGAATATCGTCAAGGATCTGACTTATCCGGTCCAGTTCTTTGGCTCGTGGATGTTCAATTGTGCAAGGTATCAAGGGCATCTGTGTTTCATTCTTCTTGCGCATTTTTTGGTGGCTCCTTATTCCTCTCTTCTTGTTACAATGGATTATGCTTTTTTATACCAAAAGAAGAGAGAATTCGCACACATTAAAATACACCTTTTTGCATGAATTTCAGAATATTAACCTTTCGTGGATGGACACTACTTAACAGCTCATCTAATCTGATTCCGGTTGAATAAAGCGCCTCCATAATGGCCCTGTCCCTGATATGGGTACTAAGTGAGAGGTTGGGCTGTGCAAGGAGTCTCTTGACCTCATCTACAGTCAAGACCGTCC
>JAXHVA010000291.1:0-1935 GCA_034189035.1 Thermodesulfobacteriota bacterium | reverse complement strand
CGTAAATCAGTCATTTTCTAACCACATTCATGCAATCACAGGCAATTATTGGGCCAGAAAATACCGCTTAACTAAATGGTTCTCGGCGATGCTGACTTCGTCAAGTACCTTGTTCCGTCGCACTCCGCGCGCCAGAACAAGGTACTTGACCGGACACCGTGAACCGCACAATCAAACTGCGTTTGCTTGTGCGGCCCCCGGTGCCGGTCAGCACCGCGATTAAGTGTACGCAATAAGTAACAAAGAGGAGGAATGAAGAATTTAAGAAGCTACGGTTCTAAACCTTTTAAATGTGTTGTGGTGCATGGAGGTCCAGGTGCACCTGGAAGCGCGTCATCACTTGCTCGTCAATTATCCAAAAACAATAGCGTTCTTGAACCATTTCAAACTGAAAAAACCGTCTTTGGACAGGTTGACGAACTTTATAATCAAATAACTCAAAATACACTGAACCGAGTTTTCGTATTTGGCCATTCATGGGGGGCATGGATTACCTATTTATTGGCATATAAAAATCCAGAAATAATTGAAAAAACCTTTTTAATTGGTTCAGGTGTATTTGATGCAAGCTATCTACCTGAACTTGAGAAAAGAAGATTAAGTGCTCTGAGCAAGAATGAGCAACTAGAATACAAACGAATACTTTCGACTCTTTCCCATGAGAATGCTGATAATGATAAATTTCTAAAACGGTTAGGAGAACTTGCAGAAAAGGCAGATTATTATCATGTTGAAAAGAACGAAGAAAATAATGATGAACTTATAACAATAGATGGTAATCAGTATCAGAATGTCTGGAATGAAGCTTCGGAAATGAGAAAAAATGGTTTTTTCATAGAGATAGCTAAAGAGATTAAATGCCCTATTCGAGTAGTACATGGGAATAAAGATACGACCCCTATAGAAGGAGTGGTTGATCCTATAAAAGAACACATCAAAGATTTAAAATGGTTTGAAATCGAAGAATGTGGACACTCTCCTTGGAAAGAGAAATATGGAAAAGGTCGATTTTTCGAAATAGTGAACAAAGAAATGAATACATAAAAATTACTTAACAATTTGTTTCACCAGATTCCAAAAGCCGGGTAGGTTTCTGTAATATGAAGATTTATCATTTTGGACATGTCTTCGTTTCATTGAATTATGTCAAAGGCTTTTGGAATCTTGTGAATACAACGTTAGCCGTAAAAATTAGCATGTCATCGTATAGGGGAAAGCATAGTTGGAAACTTTCACTGAATTGAAAGACTTTGCGAAAAATTTGCATTATCAAGTTCAAAAACGAAAAATTCTTTCCGATCTTAATGATGAAATGATTGACAGGCCTATTGTAGACCTCATCAACGGGCTTAACAAATTACCTTACTGTTTCACTCTGCAAAGCTGTTATGGCCATTTTGTCTACAACGACCAAAAAGATGCTTATAACCTTGATCCTTTACCGGCAAAAGAAATAATTGCCCAAGTGAAATATAGGATTGCCTATATTGCATTCTGCATTGAAAACAGTGCTTCTGGGAAAAGGCTGTTTGAAGCATTAAAGAAAATCACGGCTATTGATCCGGAAAACGTTCAGTTCTGTTGTGCAGAATGGTTCTGGGAAGAACAGATCAATTCTTATGCGTTGCAAGTTGAGCCGGATAGATTCAAACGTAAAGACACGGCAATAATTGATTTCAAGGAAGCTTTGCGTATTGAAAAGATACGAAATACATTTTTCACTCGATTATACGAATTGCTTGAGAATACAAAAGAAAGGTAAAATCGGCTAACAAGGCAAATGCAGCCGACGCAAAAAGCCGCTCGGCTGATTTGCAGTGTTAGTGTTCTATAGAAAATGCAAGCATTTTATTTTAAGGACGCACTTCGTTTGCGTTGTTCTTTGACAACAATACTGAAACAGATTCATTCAAAGCAGTAGAAAAACCTGAGCGG
>JAXHVA010000290.1:0-1944 GCA_034189035.1 Thermodesulfobacteriota bacterium | reverse complement strand
GAGCCTCAAGGGTAATTGCTGGGACAACGCCTCACAGAGCGATTTTTCAGAAGCCTGAAATTTGAACGTCTTGGATATTGCCGCTTTGTATCCAGAAAAACAGCTAAAGCCGAAGTGATAGACTACATCACCTTTTATAATGCTGACCGATTCCCTTCGACTCTAGGATATCTGAGTCCTATGGATTATGAAAAAATAAAATCCTTAAATGCTGCTTAATACGGTGTACGTTTTTACTTGACTACTACATTAGTCTCCTTTGCATGCTATGCTCTATTTCAAAGATTCAATCTTCACAATCCATTACTCTTGGAAGGATAATCTTAAAGACAGTTCCTTTTCCGGGTTTGCTTGTAAGATAAATATCACCTCGATGTTTATCCACTATCATCTTAACGATAGAAAGGCCCAACCCGTTTCCCTTTTCCTTTTCTTTCGTAGTAAAAAAAGGGAGAAAAACCTTATCAATATCTTCTTCTGCTATTCCACAGCCCGTATCTGAAATTTTTATCTCAATATGACTCTCATCGGAACAAAGACTCGTCTCCACAGTTAATCTCTTCACTTCTTGTGCTTCCATAGCATGTGAAGAGTTAATAATTAAATTAATAAAAACCTGTTCTAACTGGAATTTATCTGCTTTGATTAAAGGTATTGCTTCATAATAGCAAGTTTGTATATCACACTTTTTGATCTCACCAAAATCTTTTAACAAATTAAGAGATTCATTTAAGGAACTATTGATGTCTATCATGCTTCTCTTATCTTTAAATGGTTTGCTATAGTTCATTAACTGCTGCGAAATTCTATCTATTCTCTCTGCTCCTGTAAGGATTCCCTTAAAATAACCATTGAAGATGTCGCCCTTTTTAGATTTCATCAAGCCCTGCTGACCTTTTCCATATATAACCTGTAAGGGATTGTTAATCTCGTGTGCAATCTTAGGGGCTAATTGTCCTAAAGCTGCTTTCTTTTCAGCGTATATTAATTGTTCCTCTAAAGACCGTTTTCTTATGTTAGCCCTATACTTTTTAATCCCTTTTTCTACAACCTCTTTTACTTGTTTTATCTCATAGGGCTTACTAATATAGTCTAATGCTCCACATCTCAATGCATCTATGGCGGTATTTTGACTGCCATAACCCGTAATTATAATCACCTCAATGTCAGAGCTGTACCTTTTTATCGCCTTTAAAACTTCTATACCAGAAATCCCTGGCATATTGAGGTCTAATGTCACCAAATTTATAGTCTCTTCCCGTAAAAAACTCAAGGCGCTTTGTCCATCTTCTGCAATGAATATATTAAAGAAAGGCTTCAAGATCATTTTTAAAGACTCTCGTGGGCCTAACTCATCATCAACTATTAAGATGTTTGCCTTCTCCTCCATACTATTCTCCATGACCTAAAACCTCTCTCCTTCTGATGTCATTCCAATCTCCAATTTAAAAGGCTTCTCAGGATCCGCATTCTCAATGGTCAAAATGTTGACAATTTAACGGATTTTTGACATCTGCGTTCTCAATAGTCAAAATATTTATTTTTAAAAATTTTTATTAGATCTCACTGGAAAAGAAAAATCCCATTTTTCACAATATAGGAAAGACTTTTTGGTTTTGTGTAAACATTAGAACCGACAAAAAAGGTTTGAAACTTAATATTGCATGATAAGAATGTTTAAAGCAGGTTCTTGTTATTTTTATAAATGCATGAAATATGCCAGTTTCTGTTACAACAAATAAGGTTTCCTGAATAAATCGTCAAAGCCTATTACTGGCAGTTTCATAACCACATGAGGCTCTAAAAATTTCCTGTTCGAACAGGAACTTCGATTTCAGCTCTTTGAAAAACAGACGCAACAAGATGGCTTTCAGCCACTTTTCAAGGTTCATCACGAGGAAGCACAACGCCATGGCCGTTTCGCTTGTGGTGGCCAGCTTCGTC
>JAXHVA010000029.1:0-47111 GCA_034189035.1 Thermodesulfobacteriota bacterium | reverse complement strand
GTATTGCCTGAATCACGCGTAAATCAGTCATTTTCTAACCACATTCATGCACCTTACGGAAGGCGGTAAAAGTTTAATGAAAATAATTTTTCAAAGACCCCGCTCGACAAATATTTTGGCATAACAAATCTAAATTCTCGCAGCGACAGCCTTGTGTAAACTCCATAGAATGAACAGAACGACGAGTTTTATAATAAACACACCGCTTGAACCCGCGGGTCTGTTCAACAAGCCACTTAGAATTTCCTTGAAATGGTTAGAGTAAATCGATAAAGGTGGGGGGGGGTAAAGCACCCCATCTTGGAAGCAGGGTGTCTTACTAAGTAATGAGATTCTTGTTCTTGTTCCCCCCTTTCTCTTTTATCGCTGAGCTGTCTCTTATCAAATCTTAAACATGAAGTGTAAGACAATAGTAAATTTAGCATGAAGTATCAAAAAAATGATAGAAAGTAAGGACTCATCTAGTCGCTTCTTTGGAGCGATACTCCTGTAGATGAACCAAAATAGAATCCAGGAGCTCTCTGGGATATTCCTTCCCGGCCAGCCTATCCCATACAGACCTTGTCCTTTTCTTTAAAACCTCGATTTCATCTTGAGTCAATTCGCCCTCTTTAACGCCATATTTGAACATTGCTCGAAGACTCTTTGCATTATCATTTGCTAATCTTTTGTTAAAGTCAGTCTCTAATTCTTCAATTCCTTCTTTAATTGCCAGGTGGTATTTCTCGGGGATTCTCTTCCATGCTTTCTCGGTAATTACGAAGCCACCCATGACGTATCTTATTTTCGTAGGGGTTATATACTTAGTCATCGTATAGAGCTGTGCCCCAACCCACCAGAGGGGTACAGCGAACATCGCATTGCATATCCCTGATCGAATGGAAGAGGGTACTTCCGGTGCACTCACGTGGATCGGACTCCCTCCAAGGGCCTTGATTGTCTCGTATTCCACGGCAGCACCATATGACAAATATCGGCTCTTAGAAAAGTCCTCGGGTTTACGGAGCTCATATTTCGTTGAATAGATCTCATCAAAAGGTCCTTGATCAGCTAAGAAGAGCATCTCATATCCGTTCTTTTGAAAGATCTGATTCAGTCTTTTTCTTATCTTTCCTTTTACATATGTTATCTCTTCGATATTTTTAAAGAGGAAAGGAAGCTGCATTATGACTGACTGAGGGCAAGCAAAATGAATTCCGGATCCATCTAAAACTGCCCCCTGAAGTTGATCGATCTGCATCTTTACGACCCAATCCTCATTACCGCCCATGATACCGCCATGGTACCAGTCAGGAACAACCACGCCCTCTGTTACGCTCAAAATAGTTGGGGTGATACGTTCTCTTACGAATAGCTCAATGCCTATTCCTAAAGGGGCATGAGTGGCCATCTTTAATAAGACTGTTGGTTTTTTAGAATCCGCGTTCGAAATCCCTGTGAAGTAAAAGAATAATATGGAAAAAACAAAGACCCAGATAAAAGTTCTCTTTAATCGCATGCCTTAATCTCTCCTTTCTTAAACCTTCAGCAAACACCTCCCTGTAACAAAAAGGCAATGTCTCATCTATATTTTGTTTTTTGCTTGAATGGTCAGTGAAAATCAATGAAATTGTAATGAAGGCACCCCAACCTTAAATGGGGTGCCTTCATTACTAAAACTTCTGCACATTACGTGCTATGATAGCATCCTGTGTCATCTTGTTCATCTCAACGAAATGGGCACTGTACCCGGCAATACGAACCAAAAGCTCACTGTATTGCTCCGGCTCTCTTTGGGCCGCATACAGGGTTTCATTATCAACCATATTGAACTGTACATGATTGATCCCCAGATCATGCCAGGTCTTCATATAGTCGCGCCACAAATTAAAGCCCTTCTCGCCTTGAAGTTGGCTGGGAGAGAGTCTTTGATTTAATAGCGTCGCCCTTACTGAACCCACATGATCCAACTTGGACACGGACTTTAATACTGCTGTTGGGCCCTTCTTATCGAGTCCAGGACCAGGAGAACAACCACCATCATATAACGGGTCTCCCAACCTTCTGCCATTCGGCAATGCTCCAACCCTCGGTGCCCCAACTATGAATGCTGCTACATTCTCGGGGAGGGTCGGCCAGGGTTGTCCGTTTATATCGCGTACAGACCAGGACATCCTGCCTAGATCCTCATACATCCTCACCCATACCTGATCTACATAATCATCATCATTGCCCCATTTGGGCGCCCGTACAAAATCCATCCTCATATCTTCATAGCCTTCCCAATTCTCATCTATTGCGTTTTTTAGTTCGATCATCGTATACTTCTTGTCATCAAAGACCAGTTTCTTTACTGCTGCCAGACAGTCCCCTGTATCGTTGAAGGCAAGGAGGGTAAACCATAAACTGGCCCTCTCCTTTGAAAGAGCACTGTTCTCGCCTGTCTCTACGCACCGTTCATAAAGGGCTGAGGTCATTGGTTTGGGATAGTACTTTGCCTCTATCTCCCTGTTTCTGTGCTCAATGCTTGTTCCCATCCTAAAACCGGCCTTCAATTGCTCATACCACGCATTATAAAACTCATCAAAGGTCTCAAACTTCGTCGGGTCTCCAGTCTTTGCAGCCGTTTGCATCCCTGTTATCGGATCAAAACCGTCAGATAAGGCAAAGGCGACCGCCTTTGTCCCCACACCCATAAATGCATGCGGATATCTTAGAGGCGGGGCTGCCCATTTTGTATCTGGAGCAGGTGCCATACAGGCCTGGTGAACCCATCGCCTCGCCTCTTTGAGTGGATGACCGAACCAGTGCATGATGTTAGGGATGAGTACGTCGTCATTGCGGATGGAAGGATAACCGAGACCATGACGTATACATTCAAAAACCCGGCGCAAGGTCTCCGGTCGTGTTTTAGAGCTATAGCGAAAACCAAAGGTTGGGTCACTGACCCTGCTTAATATAGCCCCTTCCAGATAACAGTCCGTAAGATCATTACACGCATCATTGCCATCCTCATCCAAACCTCCAAGGGTCCATACATAGGGGCCAGGGCTTCCCTGTAGGCCTTCTCTACCCGCGCGGATCCACGTCTTCCCAATGGAGTATGCAGCCATCTGCCACTCTGCACAGTACTCCACTACCTCATCCCTTGTCATATTTTTTTCTTCTATGACATCCTTCACATAGAAAGGCCAGTGCCAGTAATCAGGACGATTTGACCAGGCAGCATTATGCCATTCAAGTCTATAAGCTACCTGAATGAAGTGCTCGAACTGTATGGCCTCCCATAGATGCTCAGGGGGCCTTGCCGGTACCTTCTCGCAGGTCTCGCTGATCTGCAAGAGTTTCTGCCTCCTCTTCGGATCGGTCTCGAAATTCTCTGCGATTATCTTGGCCAGTCGGCTAATACGCCCTGCATATGTAATCGTTGCCTGCAGACAGATCTTCATTGCCTTCCATGTATCGATCTTTTCTATGTAAGAGACTTGCTCCTTTGCAGTAGGAAGCTCTCTCATCTTTTTCTCTGCATCTTTAAGGTTCTCATCGATTGTCTTTATAATCGAGTCAAGACCTTGATAGATCCACTCAGGCTGAGGAGTTACATAGTCAAACGCGAGTGTTTCCCTCCCTGGTGCCACGTAATCTGCAACGAGCAATACTACTTTTTCCTTGCGGCTCTGATACTGGGTACATACATCAAAATAGGTCCTTCCCTTCCAGAAATCCGCTATCTCTTTTGCCTCTTCCAGTTCTTCATCAGGGATGATAGCAGTGCGGTCGTTTATAAGGTCGTCATTAATCATAGGGGATGCTGTAGGAATCCAGGTAATAAGATGGGGTGCAGAACCCGGATACCCCTGAATCCAGGAGTGATCGGTAATATAGACAGGCATATTCTCAAGTACCGAAGCCAATGCCCTGGCCCTGGTGAGAATAAACGGCTCTGAGGGAAGGGCCTCCTTAAATATCTTTGTTTGCCACCTTGCATTTTCCAGGTCGATCTGAATCCCAGGCAGATAACTTGACCCTTTGGTACCCTTTGACCAGATCGCCTTCCTTACATAATTAAGCCTTGGGGACCTCTTTTTTTCTGCCCACCACCAGTATTGGCGAGCATCATAAAGTTCTTTCTCATTCTTCTTTATTTCACTCAGTGCCATTTTAAATACTCCTTTCCTATTTTTGATAATGTCATTTCTCATCAAACCCTTTGGCCATTCGCAAATGAAGGTTCCACATAAATTCAGAGACATTCGTCCTAATACGTTCTTGTTCATGAAATTCCGCACACCCACTTGCATCGGCATAAAGATCTGTTTCTTTCCCCAATCCCTCTTCATTCAAGATAGCTTTACATAGCCCTACATTCGCAGCAGAGTTTATCGATTGTGGAAGAAAATTCGGACAATCACCACATCTAAACATTCCTATCACCTCCTTTCATATAAAGGGTGATTGCAATACTTTAATTCGATAAATCGCTTTGAAAAAAAATGAAAAGTTTTAAGAGGTCAGAATTTTGTGCAGTTTTATTAAGAAAAGACAGTAGAGTTACTCAAAAAACAGTATGAATTTAGCTATCTTACAAATCTAACATTTTTAGGAGGGAAATGATCATATCAAATCAAACACTTTCTCTTGTGTCTGTCAGCAGAACAGAGTTTACTTACAAATTGAAATTGAAAAGACCTGAAAGAGTCTCATGTGAATCTTTCTAATCGGATTGATACGGATTTATAATACCTCTTAGATTAACGATACGCATCGGTTTGCATCTCTATAAAGGTCAAAAATTAAAAAAAGCCTATGTTTTTTTACTCCTTTTTTTATTACATAAACAGATACTGAAGATAGGATAGTTAAAAATTTACTAAAATTTCTGCACACTACGAGCAATAATCGCGTCTTGGGTAATCTTATTCATCTCGACAAAATGCGCACTGTACCCGGCGATCCTTACCATCAGCTCACTGTACTGCTCCGGTTCTCTCTGGGCAGCATACAGGGTCTCATTATCTACCATATTGAACTGAACGTGATTGATCCCAAGATCATGCCAGGTCTTCATATAGTCCCGCCACATCTTGAAGCCCTTCTCGCCTTGGAGCTGAGCAGGCGATAGCCTCTGATTAAGCAGTGTTGCACGCACAGAACCCACATGGTCTAGCTTTCCCACTGATTTTAATACGGCAGTAGGTCCCTTCTTATCAAAACCACAACCAGGAGAACATCCGCCGTCATATAAAGGATCACCCAATCTTCTTCCATTAGGCAGAGCGCTCACCTTTGTTGCACCTACAATATGTCCTGCTATGCTCTCAGGCAGGGTAGGTCTGGGTTGGCCATTGATATCCCTTATGGACCAAGACATCTTGCCCAAGCTTTCATATACCTTCATCCAAACTTGATCCACATAGTCATCGTCATTACCCCATTTGGGTGCCCGGACAAAATCCTGTCTCATCTCCTCATAACCTTCCCAATTCGTATCCAGGGCCTCTTTTAATTCCGCCATCGTGTACTTTTTGTCCTCAAAGATAAGCTTCTTTACTGCTGCGAGACAATCCCCTGTCTCTGTAAAAGCAAAAAGCGTGCACCACAGACTGCTTCTTTCCTTACAAAGAGCGCTATTTTGACCTCTCTCTATACAACGCTCAAAAAGAGCAGAGGTCATAGGCTTAGGACAAAAATAAGCCTCAACATACCTGCTTCGATGATCAAGGGCACATGCCATCTTAAAGCCAGCATTCAGTTGCTCGTACCAGGCATTGTAAAACTCCTCAAAGGTCTTAAACTCTCTGGCATCTCCTGTTTTTATACCCGTCTGCATTCCTGTTACTGGATCATAACCATCAAAAATGACCAGAGATACTGCTTTTGACCCTAATGCTATGGAACTTGCAGGATATCTCAAAGCAGGTGCAGCCCATTTTGTATCCGGAGCAGGTGCCATACAAGCCTGATGTATCCACCTCCTTGCATCCTTAAGGGGATGTCCAAACCAATGCATCAGGTTCGGAATCAATACATCATCGTTGCGTATGGAAGGATAACCCAAACCATGACGAATACACTCAAATACACGACGCAAAGTCTCCTGACGAACATTCGCATGATAACGAAAACCAAAGGTAGGATCACATACCCTTGCAAGAAGAGCCGCCTCCAAATAACAATCAGTAAGATCATTACATGCATCGTTTCCATCCTCATCAACCCCACCTAAAGTCCACACATAAGGGCCAGGAGTTCCCTGGAGTGCTTCACGTCCTGCCCTGAGAGCTGATCTTCCAAAACCATACGCAGCTATCATCCACTCGGCACATAGTTCAACGACTTCATCCCGGCTTATGTTCTTCTCTTCCACAACATCTTTCTTATAGAAAGGCCAATGCCAATAGTCTTGACGCCATTGCCATGAGTTGTTATGCCATTCAAGTCTGTATGCTACCTGCACAATTTGATCAAACTGTATGGCCTCCCATAGATGTTCAGGAGGCTTCGCCGGTACTTTATAACACGTCTTACTGATCTGTAATAGCTCTTGTCTTCTTTTTCCATGTGTCTCAAAATTCTCTGCAAGTATTTTTGCCAAGCGACTGATTCTCCTGGCATACCTGGTTGTCGCCTGAAGGCATATCTTCATCGCCTTCCATGTATCAATCTTCTCCATATAAGAGACCTGCTCCTTAGCATTGGAGAGTTCTCTCATCTTTTTCTCTGCTTGTGCCAGGTTTTCGTCGATTGTCTTTACAATAGAGTCAAAGCCCTGATACATCCATTCAGGTTGAACAGTAACATAGTCAGTAGCGACTATCTCTCTTCCTGGTGCGACAAAATCAGCCATGAGACCAAAGACCCTCTCTCTTCTACTTTGATACTCGACACACTTATCCTCGAATGTCCTTCCCTTCCAAAACTCAACCATCTTTTTTGCCTCTTCCAATTCATAGTCTGGAATAATCCCTGTTCGATCGTTAAATGTGTCATCATTCAATGTAGAAGAGGCTGTAGGTATCCATGTGAGAAGATGTGGGGCTGAACCCGGATATCCCTGAATTCTAGAATGATCGGTAATAAATACCGGCATATTGTCAAGAAGGGCAGAAAGGGCTTTAGCCCTCGTAATAATATACGGTTCAGAAGGAAGGGTTTCCTTAAATGTCTTGGTGTACCACCGAATATTCTCCAGGTCCATCTGAACTCCAGGCAACCAGCTTGATCCCTTTGTGGCCTTTGACCAGACTGCCTTCCTTAAGTAGTTGAGCCTGGGTGACCTCTTCTTCTCTGCCCACCACCAGTACTGACGATTACCGAGTAGTTCCTCTTCACTCTTTTTTATCTCCGTCTGTACCATCTGTCTGACCTCCTTCCTTCATGATCCTTTATCAAAATAATCATTGGACGAAATCAAGATCGTATTACCGCGACGCGAAAGCGTCGCGGTAAAAACCTGTTAGAATTTCTGCACACTCCGAGCAATAATCGCATCCTGGGTAATCTTATTCATCTCGACAAAATGCGCACTGTACCCGGCGATCCTTACCATCAGCTCACTGTACTGCTCCGGTTCTCTCTGGGCAGCATACAGGGTCTCATTATCTACCATATTGAACTGAACGTGATTGATCCCAAGATCATGCCAGGTCTTCATATAGTCCCGCCACATCTTGAAGCCCTTCTCGCCTTGGAGCTGAGCAGGCGATAGCCTCTGATTAAGCAGTGTTGCTCGCACTGAACCAACATGGTCCAACTTACCGACTGATTTGAGTACTGCTGTAGGGCCTTTCTTATCTAGACCACAACCTGGTGAGCAACCACCGTCATATAGAGGGTCTCCCAACCTTCTGCCGTTAGGCAGGGCTGCAATCTTTGGACCTTGTACGATATGCCCGGCAATACTCTCCGGAAGAGTGGGCCATGGTTGACCGTTGATGTCGCGTACAGACCAGGACATCTTACCGAGATCCTCATATACTTTTATCCATATCTGGTCTACATAGTCGTCGTCATTGCCCCACTTAGGCGCTTTGACAAAATCCTGTCTCATCTCTTCATAACCCTGCCAGTCAGCCTCGAGGGCTGTCTTCAAGTCGGCCATGGTATACTTTTTGTCGTCATAAACTAATTTCTTGACAGCTGCCAGGCAATCCCCTGTATCGGCAAATGCAAAGAGAGTGAACCACAGACTGCTTCTTTCATTACATAGGGCGCTGTTCTTTCCCGTCTCTATACAACGTTCGTAAAGGGAAGAGGTCATGGGCTTGGGATAGAATTTTGCCTCTACATTTCTGTTTCTGTGCTCCATGCTCGTTGTCATCTCGAATGCAGCCTTTAGTTGCGTGTACCATGCGTTGTATAGGTCTTCAAAGGTCTCAAAAATTGTACAATCTCCCGTCTTTACACCTGTTTGCATCCCAGTCAGCGGATCGAAGCCGTCGAAGAGGGCCAAAGAAACTGCCTTTGCGCCTGTGGCTATCGACGCTGATGGATATCTCAGTGCCGGTGCTGCCCACTTTGTATCCGGAGCAGGGGCCATACAGGCCTGGTGTACCCACCGTCTTGCCTCTTTCAGGGGATGGCCAAACCAGTGCATGAGATTGGGGATAAGGACATCATCGTTGCGTATGGAGGGATATCCGAGGCCATGACGAATACACTCAAACACACGGCGCAGTGTCTCTGTACGTGCATTGGAGTGATAACGGAAACCAAATGTAGGATCACTCACTCTGCTTATGAGGGCTGCCTCAAGATAGCAGTCTGTCAGGTCGTTACATGCATCATGGCCATCCTCATCCATCCCACCGATCGTCCAGACGTAGGGACCCGGGCTGCCCTGCATACCCTCTCGACCTGCCCGAACCCAGGCCTTTCCAATAGAAGAGGCCGCAATCATCCACTCTGCACAGAGTTCTACAACTTCATCCCTCGTCATATTCTTCTCTTCCAGGACATCCTTCTTGTAAAAAGGCCAGTGCCAATAGTCCTGACGCCAGGGCCATGCACCGTTAACCCATTCGAGTCTGTTTGTTACCTGGATAAAGTGATCGAACTGTATAGCCTCCCATAGATGCTCAGGGGGGTGAGCAGGGACCTTTTCGCAGGTCTCACTGATCTGTATGAGCTCCTGTCTCCTCTTTGGATCGGTTTCAAAATTCTCGGCGATTACCCGGGCCAGGCGACTGAAACGCTTTGCATACCTGACCGTAGCCTCAAGACATATCTTCATTGCCTTCCAGGTATCGATCTTCTCCATATATGATACCTGCTCTTCTGCAGTAGGAAGCTCTCTCATATTCTTCTGTGCATCTTTCAGGTTCTCATCGATCGTCTCTACAATTGAATCGAGCCCCTGGTACATCCAGTCGCACTGGGGCACAAAATAGTCTATTCCTATTATCTCTCTGCCAGGTGCAACAAAGTCGGCCATAATCCCCACAACACGTTCTTTCCTACTCATGTAGTGTTTGCAAACGTCCTCATAGGTTCTTCCCTTCCAAAATTGCACCATCTCTTTTGCTTCTTCTGCATCTTGCTCGGCGATGATACCTGTCCGGTCGTTTATCATGTCATCATTGAGCATAAAAGATGCTGTTGGGATCCATGTAAGGAGATGGGGAGCCGAACCCGGATACCCCTGGATCCTCGAGTAATCTGTGATAAATATAGGCATATTATCTATCAAGGCGGCAAGTGCTCTTGCTCTGGTGATAATGAAGGGTTCTGAAGGCGGGGCCTCCTTGAATATCTTTGTATGCCAACGGATATTTTCCATGTCTACCTGGACGCCGGGCAAGTAGGTTGATCCTTTGGTAGCCTTAGACCAAACAGCCTTCCTTAAGTAGCTCAGTCTGGGCGATCTCTTCTTCTCTGCCCACCACCAGTATTGTCGATCATCCAACAATCCCTTCTCGCTCTTTTTTATCTCAGTCTGTGCCATCTGATTATCCTCCGTATTTTATGTCTCTTAATTCTTAGCCGACTCTTGGTTAAATCCTGTCTCTGATCTATATTTTTTTAGAATGAAAGAGAAGAACCCTCATTTCTCATCGAATCCTTTGGCCATTCGAAGGTTCGGGTTCCACATAAATTCGGAGACGTTTGTTCTTATTCGCTCTTCCTCTTTGAATTTCGGGCACTTACTCGCATCCGTATAAATATCTGTTTGTTTCCCCAATCCATCCTCATCTAGAAAGGCCCTACATATCCCTTCATTTGCGGCCGAATTCATCGACTGCGGAATAAAATTGCTACAATCACCACATCTTGACATTCTTAAAACCTCCTTTTCAATTAGAACTTCTGCACGCTACGCGCAATGATCGCATCCTGAGTAATCTTGTTCATCTCGACAAAATGCGCACTGTACCCAGCAATCCGAACGAGTAACTCCCCGTACTGCTCCGGCTCTCTCTGAGCTGCATAAAGGGTCTCGTTGTCAACCATATTAAACTGAACATGATTGATCCCCAGATCGTGCCAAGTCTTCATATAGTCTCGCCACATCTTAAAACCCTTCTCGCCCTGAAGCTGGCTGGGGGATAACCTTTGATTCAAGAGTGTGGCCCTCATTGAACCCACATGGTCTAACTTACCTACGGATTTGAGTACAGCAGTAGGCCCCTTCTTATCGAAACCGCAGCCAGGAGAACATCCACCATCATATAAGGGATCACCCAATCTCCTGCCATTTGGCAATGCACCTATCTTTTCAGCAGCAGCTATGTGGACAGAAACAGTTTCTGGCAGAGTAGGCCAGGGCTGGCCGTTTATATCTCGCACAGACCATGACATCTTGCCGAGATCCTCATATACCTTTACCCATATCTGATCCACATAGTCATCATCATTACCCCACTTCGGCGCATTTACAAAATCCTGTCTCATCTCTTCATAACCCTGCCAGTTTGCCTCAAGGGCCTTCTTCAATTCTGCCATCGTATATTTTTTGTCGTCATAGATCAGTTTCTTCACAGCTGCTAGACAATCCCCTGTGTCTCCAAAGGCAAAAAGGGTAAACCATAGACTGCTTCTTTCTTTACAAAGTGCACTGTTTTGCCCTGTTTCAACACAGCGTTCCAAAAGGGCAGAAGTCATCGGTTTTGGATAGTATCTGGCCTCAACTTCCCTGTTTCTATGCTCAACCCCTGTTGCCATCTTAAAACCTTCTTTAAGCTGTTCATACCAAGCATTGTAAAACTCTTCAAACGTCTTAAAATTGCTACTGTCCCCAGTCTTTAGCCCTGTCTGCATACCAGATACAGGATCATAACCATCAAATATGGCCAAAGAAATAGGCTGTGCCCCTCCTCCTATCGATGCATGGGGATATCTCAGTGCTGTTGCTGCGTTTTTTGTGTCCGGAGCAGGCGCCATGCAGGCCTGATGTACCCAACGTCTCGCCTCTTTAAGAGGATGGCCAAACCAATTCATTATGTTCGGAATAAGTACATCGTCATTGCGTAATGAGGGGTAGCCCAATCCATGGCGGATGCATTCAAAGACCTTTCGAAGTGTCTCTGTTCGTATGTTTGAATGGTAACGGAAACCAAAAGTTGGATCACTTACCCTGCTTATCATTGCTGCATCGAGATAACAATCTGTAAGGTCATTACATGCGTCATTGCCGTCCTCATCCATCCCTCCAATCGTCCATACATAGGGCCCGGGGCTCCCCTGCATGACCTCTCTTGCTCCACGTGCAAATGACCTTCCGACTCCATAGGCTAAGATCATCCATTCCGCGCACAATTCCACTGCATCATCTCTCGTCATATTCTTCTGCTCAAGCACGTCCTTTTTATAGAATGGCCAATGCCAGAAGTCTTGGCGCCACGGCCAGGCAGCATTATGCCATTCGAGCCTGTATGTTACCTGTACAAACTGATCAAACTGTACGGCTTCCCATAAATGTTCAGGGGGCTTAGCAGGGACTCTGCGGCAGGTTTCACTGACCCGGAGGAGTTCCTGCCTCCTCTTTGGGTCTGTCTCGAAGTTCTCTGCAATTATCTTTGCCAAACGACTAAAACGTCTTGCATATCTTATTGCTGACTGATGGCATATCTTCATCGCCTTCCATGTGTCGATTCTTTCCATGTAAAAGACCTGCTCTTCAGCATTAGGAGCCTCTCTCATCTTTTGCTCTGCATTTGTCAGATTCTCATCGATTGTCTTAATAATCGAGTCAAAGCCTTGGTACATCCATTCAGGCTGTGGGGTGAGATAATCGAATCCGAGAAAGTCTCTTCCGGGTGCTGTAAAATTTGATAAAAGCGTTTTGACTTTCTCTTTTCGGCTCTGATACTGATCACATACGTCATGATATGTTCTTCCTTCCCAATATTTAGCCATCTCTCTAGCTTCTTCGATGTCCTCATCAGAGAGAATACCAGTGCGGTCGTTTAGCAGGTCATCATTAATCGTATATGATGCAGTTGGAATCCAGGTAATGAGGTGCGGGGCTGAACCAGGATAACCCTGTATCAGAGAATGATCTGTAATAAATATGGGCATATTGTCGAGTACTGCCTCAAGTGCCCTGGCCCTGGTGATAATAAACGGCTCTGAAGGGGGGGCTTCTTTGAATATCTTGGTATGCCATCGGATGTTTTCCAGGTCGATCTGAACACCCGGCAGATAGCTCGACCCTTTTACAGCCTTTGACCAGACAGCCTTTCTCAAGTAGTTGAGCCTAGGTGACCTTTTCTTCTCTGCCCACCACCAGTATTGACGATCATCCAATAATTCTTGTTCACTCTTACTAATTTCACCCTTTGCCATAAAAAGCCTCCTATTCTTTTAGTGTCCATAAATGGAATTGTCTCTTTTGCCCGATCTTTTTGTCGGACTCTGGCTAATCTCTCTTTCTCAAATATAGTTAAAGGTCTTAAGGCTTTGATTGAATGTATCCCGAAATTCCTTTTAACCCGTCATTCACAAGATTGCAGGATCAACCATTCATGTCCTTTGTTTCTCAAAAAACGAAAGCTACGCATTTTCAAGTGGTTGATTCTCATTGGGTGAGTTTAAAAATACCGGCGTAGGTCCAAAATGGATCTGAAGATCTACCAAATTGAATGGAAAAGGGTATCTTTCAGCGTGGACTCTTTATATATACGGATTTTGAAAAACACAAGTAGGGAAATCAGGATGAGATATCAGATGTAGTTTTTTGATCAATAAAAGACTCAAAAACACAAAGAAGTTTCGAAAGATATGGTAATCCCTCTTAATATTTAATATATTATATTTAATAATTCTAACACCAAAAAGCGTATTGTCAAGAAATATTTTATCCAAAAAAATGCGGAAAACGTAATGTAGTTAGCCATTCATTACCCCAAAGGCCCTGCCATTTTTAATATGTGTGACTCTAATAGACATCTCCTTATTTATCTGGTCATCACTTGCATCTATGAGTACGGATATATAGTTTCTTGAAAATCCTTTTAAATAACCTGTACTATTATCCCTTTTAGATTCAATCAGGACAGAGAGCCTCTTTCCTGTAAATCTATTGTAAAATGATTCCTTCTTCTTTTGTCCCAAAGTTCGCAATGTCTCAGTTCTGTTTGCTATAGTCTTCCCATCTATTTGAAATGGGAAACTTGCTGCAATAGTCCCAGGACGTCTGGAATAAGGAAAGACATGTATGTACCCTAGCGGAAGCTTTTCAATAAGATCTATTGTATTTTTAAAATTCAATTCAGACTCCCCTGGGAAGCCCCCTATAATATCAGTCCCTATATTCAGATCAGGTATCTTGGAAACAAGTCTCTCTATTAGCTTTTTGAAATATAGGATATTATATGGCCTTTTCATCCGGGCAAGTATATCGTTGTCACCGCTTTGTAATGGGATGTGGAGATGGTTGCATATTATCCGAGAAGATGAGATGAAATCGATTAATTCATCATTGAATTCCATGGGCTCAATTGAGCTTAATCGAATTCTGCATGTGACACCTTGTTCCTCAATCGATCTTAATAGATCAAGCAAACTGAACTGTGGATCCAAATCCCATCCATAGGCACCTAGATGTATTCCTGTTAGGACAATCTCATTATACCCCTGTTCCTCGAGTTTAAATATACTCCTTATGGTATCTTTCTTAGAAATGCTTCTGCTTCTTCCTCGAGTATATGGGACAATACAGTAAGAGCAATACGAATTACAGCCATCCTGAACCTTTAGAAATGCACGGGTATGTTCGACAAAGTTGGGGAAACTGTCTTTGATCTCAGGTTGAGTTTCTCTGTTTGAAACTCTGTTGATAAGAGCAAGCACCCTCTTTAAGTCTCTTATTCCTACTGTATAACTTACTCCTGGAATCTCTTTGATCTCTAAAGGGGCTCTCTTTGAATAACATCCGGTAACGATAATCAAGGCATCTGGGTTTAAACGGTGGGATCTTCTTATAAGTTGGCGAGATTGATAATCCGCCTTATTAGTAACTGTACAGGTATTTATTATATATACATCCGCCTTTTGGCTGAATGGTACAAAAGTATACCCATTACTTTCCAAAAGACCACGTATCACAGCAGAATCGTACTGATTGACTTTACATCCAAGTGTTGATAAGGCTATCTTTTTCAACTTTTATTTATTAAAAAGGCATGAACTGAGGTATCTTTCAGCACTATCCGAAAGAAGGGCAACGATACTGCCTCTGCCTAATGTCTCGGCCTTTTGAAGCGCAGCATACATAACCGCACCTGAACTGATACCTGCAAGGATCCCCTCTTTTGTTGCTAATTGTCTGGCTGTTCTTGTTGCATCTTCATCGGAAACGAGCAGTGTCTCATCGATCCATCTCTGTTCATAAATCTCCGGTACTCTTGACTCTTTTAGGCTTTTTAAACCATATATTTTATGATTCGGATACGGCTCTACCCCTACAATACGCACCTCTGATTTCAATTCCTTTAACCTCTTTCCAACCCCCATTATTGTGCCAGAGGTCCCTATGCCAGCTACAAAACAATCGATATCGCCCTTGGTGTCTTTCCATATCTCATTACCAGTGGTTTCATAATGAGCTCTCATATTGTTTCTATTGAAATTCTGCCCTACCAAAAAGTATCTATCCGAATTGGCTTCATAGATTCTCAAGGCCTCATTCCTTGCACCATCTGCACCCTTATCTGCTGGTATCACTAATGTATTCACCCCTAAATAGTTCAATAGGTTTCTCTTTTCAATACTTGCAGATTCGAGCAAGGTAATGGTTACGCGATAGCCCTTTACTGCAGCAACTATCGCAAGGCTGACACCCATGTTTCCACTTGTAGATTCAAGGATAATCTTATCCTTGGTGAGGGTTCCATCTTCCTCTGCTTTTGATATGATATAATGAGCGATTCTATCCTTTAGACTTCCACCTGGGTTTGCACTCTCTATCTTGGCTAACAGGGTAATGTTTTTTTTGCAATTCATATGGTTTATCTTTACTAAAGGCGTCTTACCGATCGTATCTAGTATATTCTGTGCTATCATTTCTCAGATACTCTCCTTAATCCATCCACCACCTAAAACCACATCTCCGTCATAGAATACAACAGCCTGACCCGGGGTAACTGCCTTTTGAGGCTCATTGAACCATACGAAAACATATCCATCATCTCTGGGAATAACTTTCGCCTTTGCCTCCTTGTATCTGTAACGGATCTTAAAAGAGACATCAATCTCTGTCTCTAAAGTCGGAAACGCTATCCAGTTCAGATCCTCTGCAATTAAACCTTTGCAAAACAAGTCATTTTCCCCACCCACAATAACTGTGTTGTTTTCTAAATCAAATCCTAAGACATAATAGGGATGAGAAGCAGGGATTCCCAAGCCCCTTCTCTGGCCAATAGTAAACATGTGAATCCCGTTATGTTTGCCCAATATCGTCCCTTCATTATTTACGATTTTTCCGCTATTGATTTTATTGGTTCCTATTTTCCTCATTATGAACTTTCTGTAGTTATTATCTGGTATAAAGCATATCTCTTGACTCTCTTTCTTGCCGGCGACTTCCAGGCCCAGGTCTTTCGCTTTTTTTCGAACATTACTCTTGAGAAATTCCCCTATTGGGAACAGCAGCCTTTGCATATTCTCCTGAGTCAATGTAAAAAGAAAGTAAGATTGGTCTTTATCTGTATCTCTTCCCTTATACAAGAGATAAGATCCTCTCGAATCATCGTGGATGATCCTTGCATGATGCCCGGTAGCCAGATAATCAGCCTTGAGTTCTATGGCTCTTTTTAAGAGGATCTCAAATTTCAACCTTTGATTACATAAGACACAGGGATTTGGAGTTCTCCCTTTCATGTACTCAGTTACAAAGTAATCTATTACCTCCTTTTCAAATTCTTCCTGAAGGTTAAAAACATAGAATGGTATTTTGAGTGCATCTGCTACAGACCTTGCAGTATAAATATCTTTGTGAGAACAGCAACTCCTGGATTCACCATCTTTTTGGTTTGAGTAATCCCAGACTTGCATGGAAAACCCAATAACATCATAGCCGATCTCCTTCAATAAAGCGGCTGCTACAGAGCTGTCTACTCCTCCACTCATTGCAACCACAACTCTCTTTTTTGCCTCTTTTATCATAGATCTGACAATATGTTCCCTTTTTCTATTGCACTGATTCAGCCTTTTTATCTCGATAAAGAGGCGATATGGAGCGGAGTCTGTTTACAATCTCCTGAATCACTCCTATTACATACTCAATATCTTCCTCAGTGTTCCCTCTTCCCAGACTAAACCGGATGGAACTCTGAGCGACCTCTAATGGCACTCCCATTGCAGTTAACACATGAGAAGGTTCTACTGATCCGGATGTACAGGCCGATCCCGATGAAACCGCAATTCCTTCGAGATCCAAATTCATTAACAGGGATTCTCCTTCAATAAACTCGAAACTCAGATTCAACGTGGAAGGAAGTCTCTTCGTAGGATGACCATTTAATACGACATTTCGTACACTATCCTTTATCCCAATGTAAAGGCGGTCTCTCAGTCTGGTGAGATCTGCTGTCTGAGATTCGATATCTCGATTTGCAATCTCACATGCCTTTCCCAAGCCAACGATTCCCGGAGTATTCTCTGTCCCTGCCCGTATACTGTTCTCATGGTGTCCACCATGGATAAGGGGTATAGGTTCTATCCCTTTCTTTATGTACAAAGCCCCCATTCCCTTTGGGCCATACAGTTTATGTGCAGATATGGACAGGAGGTCTATGTTTAAAGCTCTTACATCTATTGGTATCTTTCCAACTGCCTGAACCGCATCTGTATGAAATACAATACCCTTAAAAGCAGTGATATCACCTATCTCCTTTAATGGGAATATAACCCCTGTCTCATTGTTGGCATACATGATCGTAATCAAAATTGTCTTATCATATACACTCTCTTTCAGTTCATCCAGTTCAATCATTCCATCCCGATTGACAGGCAGATAGGTTACACTAAAGCCTATCGACTCCAGATACTGACATGTATTCAATACCGCAGGATGTTCAACCTGGGTTGTTATTATATGGTTTCCTTTCTCTTTTAAGGCAAAGGCAATGCCTTTAATTGCTAAATTGTCACTTTCCGATCCCCCGCTCGTAAAGATGACCTCAGAGGGGGATGCATTTAATAGGGTTGCGACTCTCTCGCGTCCCTCTTCTATATGCATCTTAACATCCCTGCCTGCCCAGTGAATACTCGATGGATTTCCAAAATTATCCTTTAAAAAAGGCAGCATCGCATCCAATACCTCTGAATGGAGAGGAGTTGTCGCATTATGGTCTATATATATCCTTTTCATATTCACCTCTTTTCATAGACCTTTGAAATTATCATCATTTTCTTTTAATCTATTAAATCGCAATGGTTTTGTCAAGCGATTGTATAGTATATATAAGCGTTACAGCCTTTTTCTATCATTCATTCTTAAGTTCGATATTCGAGAAAACCCTTCTTCATTGTTAGTGACCAGAGTACAGTTAATCGAAAGTGCGTAAGCCGCAATTAGCATGTCGAGAGAGCCAATAGGTGTTCCGTGTTTTTCTAAATAGACTCTAAGCAGGCCGTAATAATGAGCAGCTTCATCACCATAAGGTAATACTTCCAGTGGTGCAACGAACTGTGTCAATGCAATTTGGATCTGTTCAGGTTTAGAACTATTTTTTTTAATAAAAACATCTTTGTCTGAGAACCTGAAATCTTTTGGCAACCTTACTGCCTGGCTTCGGCCATTAATGAATATTTTTGCTGTTTGCATAAGACACTCCTCCGGTTTTTATTGATTGATACCATAGTATCAATCATGAAATGTAGATTGTCAATCTATACTTTTTATAACACCTGCCGGACGCGACTTAGTGACATCCTATATGAGCCTAGATTCCCCAGCGATTCGAACAGTGTTCTAAACAAGGAGAGAAATTTGTCATGAGAGAGAACATCAATGAAGCGTCTGAAAATAACCGACGGACTAACGTGGATTCGGATTGAATAGTGCACGGACGCATTACAGCTTTTGTCTATCATCCCATATACAAATAAAGGATTAACACTAATTAGGCAGAAGTTGTTTCTATTATTTTTTCCTATTGTATTCTGTATTTCAATATCATAAAATGCTTTATGAAAAGGAAATTTTCAATGAGTTATGATGAAAAAACTGATCGAATGAATTGGAAAGATAAAATGAATTGGATTGTAATATCTTTTATTTAATGAATCTTGCTTTCATGAATAATAAATTTTTCTTAACACCTAAAGAGACGTTTTAAATTATGAAATTTCTAAAAATGGTTTTTGTGCTTGCCGTTGTTTTTGTGCTCATTGTCGGAGGTCTGATTTTGAAATCCTTTCATGATACTGGTGTGTTCAGGCGAATTGAACCCCATTTTGGGGGTCAATGTAAGGCAATTTCAGGTGTATTGAGTTCAGAGGACATTACCATACACCCCCGAACCGGCATGGCCTTCATTTCCTCAGATGATCGAAGACCGAGATTTCGCGGTAAGCAAGGACGGCAAGGGGCTATTTATGCCTTTGACTTGACAGCAGAGCATCTACAATTGATAGACTTGACAGCAGACTTTGAACAGGAATTCCATCCCCACGGCATCGGTCTGTTCGTTGGACAAGATGGCAACTCATCGCTTTTTGTTGTGAATCATCGTAAAGATGACCATTCCGTGGAGATATTTGCTTATAAGGACAAGAAACTCACTCATCGGATGTCCATCTGCGGACAACTTATGCACAGCCCAAACGATATTATCCCGATTGGTCCCAGAGCCTTTTATGTGACCAATGACCACGGCAACGTCTCCAAACTCGGACGCACTTTAGAGGAGTACCTCCGGCTCAAAAGATCATATGTGCTCTACTATGACGGTAGGGGTTTTCGCACAGTCGCTAAGGGACTTGTATATGCAAACGGTATAAACATCAGCCACGATGGTAAAACGATCTATGTGGCATCCACTGGTGACGGCAAGATATACGTGTACAATAGAGAAACGGAAACAGGAGTCTTGGAGTTTCGTCACACCATTGACATTGGAACTGGGGTGGACAATGTCGAACTCGATGAAACAGGTAATCTATGGATCGGTGCACACCCTAAGCTTCTCGACTTTGTCAAATACGCCAAAGATCCCCAGAAATTGGCTCCTTCCCAGGTGCTTAAGGTCGTGATAGAATACCCTTATCGCTACAAGGTAGAGGAAATCTACCTGAGCAAAGGGGATATCCTATCCGGATCGAGCGTGGCCGCTGTATTTGAAGACAAATTACTCATCGGCTCTGTCTTTGATGAGCGTTTTCTAGTCTGTTCCTATTAATAAGCCGCTCTTTCATCCATAGGCTATGTTTTCCTTCGGGTTTGTGCCTGGGAGGTATAGCAGCTATGAGAGGGATACCGGTCAACCGTTTTTTCCCTTGCTGGATCTAGCTGTTGGTTAATAAACTGTTTTAGACACGAAAGGATCACAAATATGGCACACTGTCACCGAGGAAAGTCGTCTGAGAGTTTCATAGACAAAGACATAATCCTACATGAACTTAATATCCTCCCCGATCAGACTATTCTCGATGCCGGCTGTGGAAACGGCTACATGTCCAAGGAATTTTCAAGGATATTGAACAACACCGCGAAGGTTTATGCTTTAGACCCTGACAGAGAGGCAATAGAGACGCTCAAAAAAAAAACAAAAGGAACTAACATTGAAACAATAGTAGCAGATATAACTAAGAAAACACCTATAGAAGAAGCATCCATAGACCTGATCTATCTCTCAACTGTAATCCATGGTTTTCAAGAAAACCAAATATCAAGCTTTAAAAAAGAAGTGAAACGCCTTCTAAAACCGAACGCTCTTTTAGCAATTGTAGAAATAGAAAAAAAAGACACTCCCTTCGGACCCCCTTTAAATATTAGGTTTTCTCCTGAAGAATTAACTCAAACGATAAATCTATATCCAAAATCCTTCTTAGAAATAGGCCAGTATTTTTATATGCAAGTTTTTGAAAACAGATATATAAAAGCATCTCCCCCCCCCCTTTATAAGGCCTAATGATGTCAAGAATAAAATTACGTATTAACGAAAAAATAAATTTTTTCGTATAGCCTATCAACAAACCTTTTTTTGTATGTTTATTTTACGCGAATCTGCTTTTCGTGTTTTTCGCTTTTCCCCCGTGAATGGCTTCATGTAAAGGGCATAAAGAAGAACAAAGGGGATCTCATACTCGTTACAGATGTCAGCTATCCAATACAAGGTGAACATCCATTCCACTGCCACGGCAATGGTTTCTCTGAAAGGTTTCTGATCTTGAAGAGCACCTCGCGATCAGTTTTAATGTCTTGTGCAATCTGACGCCCCTCTTTCATCTAGGATGCAAAGATAGATTTTTCTTGCATAAAGGTCGATTCCGCAATATTATTTGTGTTATTCAGTGACTAAATCTCATTTAGTCTTCTCCTTATCTAAAATTGGTTTATGCTTCAGTATTGAAACTCTTAATAAACCATAGCTTAAGGGAAGGCCTTAAAATTATCAATTCATTGGAGCCGACTGTACTAGCCAGCTCGATTGATACGCCTTTGGTGAGCAAGCTGAGTGAGTCTTGTACAGGTTGAACGCATTATACACAGCATCGTGTAGCGGTCTGAGCTCTGCGTTAGCTGCAAAACCCCAAATCTATACGGAAAGGAGAATAGGAATGAATAAAAATAACAAATGCCCAGTAGCTGGCGGATCCGACAAACCCGCTGCCGGCAGAGGCACATCGAACCGGGACTGGTGGCCGAACCAGTTGAACCTCAAGATTCTTCATCAGAACTCTACCATGAGCAATCCCATGGGCAAGGAGTTTAACTACGCTGAAGAATTCAAAAAAATCGACCTCGAAGCCCTAAAGAAGGATCTTTATGCGCTGATGATCGACTCGCAGGATTGGTGGCCAGCCGATTACGGTCACTATGGGCCGCTTTTTATCCGGATGGCATGGCACAGTGCAGGCACTTACCGCATGGGTGACGGCCGTGGGGGCGCGGGGTCAGGCACCCAACGCTTTGCGCCCCTCAACAGCTGGCCTGACAACGTGAACCTCGACAAGGCTCGTCGTCTGCTCTGGCCGATCAAACAGAAATACGGCAAGAAGATTTCCTGGGCCGATCTCATGATCCTCGCGGGCAACTGCGCTCTAGAGTCGATGGGATTCAAGACCTTTGGCTTTGGTGGTGGGCGCGAGGATGTCTGGGAGCCGGAAGAGGACATCTACTGGGGCTCTGAGGCCGAGTGGCTTGGCGACAAACGCTACTCCGGAGACCGAGAACTCGAAAATCCGCTCGCCGCTGTGCAGATGGGCCTCATCTACGTGAACCCGGAAGGCCCGAACGGCAACCCTGATCCAGTCGCGTCCGGCCGTGATGTACGAGAGACCTTCGCACGCATGGCGATGAATGACGAGGAGACCGTCGCGCTGGTTGCCGGAGGGCACTCCTTCGGTAAGTGCCATGGTGCGGGCGATGCGGCGCTTGTCGGTCCAGAACCAGAAGCCGCTGGCATCGAGGAGCAAGGCCTCGGCTGGAAGAGCAGCTTCGGCAGCGGCAAGGCCGGTGATACAATCGGCAGCGGCATCGAGGGCGCCTGGAAGCCGAACCCGATCAAATGGGATATGGGCTATCTGAACGTGTTGTTCAAATACGAGTGGGAGCTGGTCAAGAGCCCGGCTGGCGCATATCAGTGGATGGGCAAGGACGTAGCCGAAGAGGATATGGTGGTTGACGCGCACGACCCGTCGAAGAAGCACAGGCCGATGATGACCACGGCGGACCTCTCCCTTCGTTTCGATCCGATCTATGAGCCGATTGCGCGGCGCTACCAGCAGAACCCTGAAGAATTCGCAGACGCCTTTGCCCGGGCATGGTTCAAGCTGACCCATCGCGATATGGGCCCCCGATCACGCTATCTCGGCGCAGAGATCCCGGAGGAGGAACTGATCTGGCAGGACCCGGTGCCCGCAGTTGATCATGAACTGATCAACGCACAGGACATCGCCGCCCTCAAGGGGAAGATCCTTTCCTCAGGCCTTTTGGTCTCGGAGCTGGTCTCGACTGCATGGGCGTCGACGTCTACGTTCCGCGGTTCCGACAAGCGCGGCGGCGCGAACGGAGCGCGCATCCGTCTTGCGCCGCAAAAGGATTGGGAAGTGAACCAGCCGACCCAACTGAAGTCTGTGCTGCAGACCCTTGAGGGAGTACAAAAGGAGTTCAACAGCGCGCAATCAGACGGAAAGATGGTTTCTCTTGCCGACTTGATTGTCCTGGGAGGATGCGCAGGTGTAGAGCAAGCTGCAAAGAATGCCGGTCACGATGTGACCGTTCCCTTCACACCGGGGCGCACTGATGCGTCTCAGGAGCAAACAGACGTGGAGTCATTTGCCGTACTCGAACCGACTGCAGATGGTTTCCGTAACTACCTCAAAACCAAATATGCGGTACCTACAGAGGAACTGCTGGTCGATCGTGCGCAACTGCTGACGCTGACCGCTCCTGAGATGACGGTTCTTGTCGGGGGTATGCGCGTCTTGAATGCCAACTTCGGTCAGTCCCAACACGGCGTCTTCACCAAGCGGCCAGAAACGCTTACCAATGACTTCTTCGTAAATCTGCTCGACATGAGCACGACATGGAAGGCAACCTCAGAAAACGATGAGATATTCGAGGGGCGAAATCGTGCAACGGGCGAACTTAAGTGGTCCGGTACGCGTGTTGACCTCATCTTCGGTTCAAATTCACAACTCCGGGCCGTGGCGGAAGTCTACGCATGTAATGACTCTCAGGAGAAGTTCCTGCACGACTTTGTAGCGGCTTGGGATAAAGTAATGAACCTTGACCGTTTCGACCTCGCCTGATCGTAACATAAACATCTTCAAGGGATTCTGATAGGGCGGCAAAAACACTCAGGTATCAACCGGTCTCGGCGCATGGCATACAGCCATAGCTGAACCGGTACCTTAACCTGTGAGATTAATCTACAACTTGATAATGCATAACAAAAGCATTAACGGGCTATTGTCCAAACAAAAATTCCTTTAAGCGGTCATTAAAAGGTTTTTGTTCACAGATTTTGGTGAAGCGAAAGGGTAGCGATTTCGAATCTTGAGCCTAAGGAACAGGTTTTGAAATCGCCTGTAGCAAGAAAGATATGTCACAAAACATTTTGGACAAGCGAGAAGGGATTTGGGCAACAGCCCGTAAAAGGCACACACTTTAAGTCTTTCTACAGCAGATAGAGATGAGGGAAATACTGCAGCATGCTTTCCTAGATATGGAATACAAGCAAATATCCGATTCGAGTTGAACCGAGAAAGCGTTGGTCTTGGGCTAAATTTTGTGGCATTCGGTCTCCATAAAGCGCCATATTGATATTATCAAAAACAATACCAAAGCGGTTTGGTCAAACAAGGTTTTACTCATAATCCCGCTATTGATTTAACCTCCCTTACTCTATTCCCGGCTACACCTAAATCTTCAACTTCTTTCATTACACAAAGCGGGACAATGGATAAAACTGCTGGATGTAGGTATAAACTAATAACTACTCGCTCAATAAAATGAAGAAGAGACTACGGAAGAAAAATCACACAGGCGAATTTGCACAATGGGGCCGTCAGCTCATTGCAACCCGTAATACAAAAATGGATGTCGGCGCATTTCATGATGCCTTCACTGTTGAGGCAATCGAAGACAATGGATGCTATTGTGGTGCTTCTATTTCAGATGACAAGATCGATGTCATCATTGAACTTGGCAAAATCTCTGAAAACCCGGAGGGCAAGTTCGAGAGAATAACCGAATGGCTCGATTTAAGGTCAGACATTGAAGGATGAAGGGCGGGTCCACTCTTCGATCTGTTGTATGGGAACTACAAGGATATTGATGGCCAGACGAACAAAACGCTTAAGCGGAACTCGATGAGCAGTGCCGATTTGAAAAGTATTTGAAAATTCATTTTTTCATGCTTTGAGTTTTGCCGTACTTAATAAGAGCCCGACCCCTTAGTTTTCCGCCTACTGTATATCTATTTTTTGACATGGGTAACCATTCAGGTTACGAAATATGTTCGTGATTAAATCATTCAAACATAAAGGTTTGGAGGATTTTTTCTGTTCTGGTAGCAAAAAAGGAATTAGAACTAAGCATTCCAATAGACTTGAAATAATTCTCGATAGGCTTAATGCTGCTAATGATATTAGGGATATGAATTATCCTGGCTCCTTTCTCCACCAACTGAGTGGTGATAAAAAAACACAGAATTCGTTTAGAGTATCAGGAAATTGGAGGTTCTTTTGAATTTATAAAATCTTGATGCCTATATTGTTGGTTATGGGGATTATAATTAATAAGGTGATGTTATGAGAAGAATTAA
Organism: Thermodesulfobacteriota bacterium; assembly: GCA_034189035.1. Lineage (GTDB taxonomy): Bacteria > Desulfobacterota > UBA8473 > UBA8473 > UBA8473 > JAUXFK01. The sequence continues at coordinate 22,197 of JAXHVA010000029.1, read as the reverse complement.
AAGAAAACCAACACATCCAGGAAAAATCATAAAAGAAGATTATTTAAGAACCATTGTCTATCACAATAAAAGATATGGCCAAGATTCTTGGTATTTCTCGAAAAAATTTATCAAAGATCATCAATGAAAGAGGTTCTATCACACCAGATATGAATTTACGGCTGTCGCGCGCATTCAATACAACGGCTTGGCTAAATTTAAAACAAAATTATGATTTGTGGAATGCTGAGAGACTATCAAAATACTGGAAAAAGGTAAAGCCAATTCCACTCCACTTGTTACATTCTGAGAAGAAAATAAACAGCGAACAAATCATTTGAACTAACACATGATATGTCGCGCTTTTTTAGGGCAATCGATTTTTATAATACACTCATGTTCGCCTCTCAATAGCACCTTCTATATTATTTATCCAATTTTTTGATCAAAAAGTCTTTACAATCCTTATAGATATTGCTAGGATAAAATTATGCCAAAGTGGCTTAGCCCAACATGGTCTTATTCATCATACTGCTACAGATCAAACGACCTATACTCTTTTCTTGGTTACCCCTAAAACTCAAACTCCTCTCTATACAAAAAACGAGACATAGATAAAACCCTATACGTTAGAAATGATATCCAGCCAAAATAGACTTTGTGAGACGGGATCATGTTAGAAGAACTAGGAATTAAACGACTTACTGAGGCTTTTGATAATCCGAATGATATTCTGGAATGGCTCAATTCTCTGGATACTTTTGTTGCTGTACTTGATAAAGATGGAAATCTACTTTTCTGCAATGAAGCACCTCTTATTCTGGGTGGAACGAGTTTTGAAGATGTCGTTGGCAAATATTTTCTGGATATAAAACATTGGTCTCATTCTCATACAGAGAGGATGAAAATATCAGAATGTATAGAAAAAGGCAAAAAAATTATTGCCAGCAGAATTGAAACAAATTTCAGAAGTGCTGAACGTAAACCTGTTCAGATTATTTTCAATTTAAAACCTATTATCAATAAAGATGGCAATATCAAATATTTTACGATTGAGGGCAAAGTTATAGAAGAAGAGTATAGACTGAGAAAAGAACTGGAAAAGATGAAATTTGAGCTTGAAGATAGGGTCACGCAACGAACCAACGAACTCGAAAAGGCAAATAAAAGTCTGCTTCAAGCACAAAAAATGGAGGCCATAGGACGACTCGCTGGCGGTATAGCTCATGACTTTAATAATATGCTAAATGTAATTTTGGGTTGCACTGAACTGATAATGCTTAAAATACCTACTGACAATTCGAAAAATTCAATTTACTCTATGATGAAACAGATTGAAAAAGCCGTAAAACACTCAGCTGATTTAACACGGCAATTGCTGGGATTCTCACGAATGCAGATCATCAGACCCAGAACCATTGAAGTCAATCGTACAATTGCTGGTATTGAAAAAATGATTTCTCGTCTTATCGGCGAGGATATTAGTATATATTTTATTCTTGGGGAAAACCTTTGGAAGGTATATCTTGACCCTTTACAGATAGATCAGTTGACATTCAATTTAGCCCTTAATGCCAGAGATTCAATGCCCAAAGGAGGGAAGCTGGTCATCGAAACGGCTAATGTGACTATTGATGATGTTTTTTGTTCTCAACATCCGGAATTTCCCCGCGGTGAGTTCGTAATGATATCGATTAGTGATAACGGAATAGGAATTGATCAGGAAACCCTGCCACATATCTTCGAGCCTTTTTTTACAACAAAAAAAATGGTGAGGGAACAGGTATGGGGCTTGCTACGGTCTATGGAATTGTAAAACAAAATAACGGTTTCATTAACGTTTATACTGAACCTGGGGAGGGAACTACTTTCAAAATATATTTTCCAAGATGGACAGAAAGTGAAGAAAAAGAAGAAATACTGCCAGAAAAAGCAGTTGTCTGTAAAACCGGGATAATTCTATTGGTTGAGGACGACGAAATGGTTATGGAGACGATAAAGAGAATCCTTGAAATCATTGGGCATAAGGTCATAGCCTTCTCTTCTCCAAATAAGGCATTCGCATTTTGTAAAAAAGAAAAAATTGAAATTCATATACTTTTAACTGATCTGATAATGCCTGTAATGAGTGGAAAAGATCTTATGGATGCCATTGAAACCATCAAGCCTGATATTCAAACAATTTTCATGTCAGGTTATACTGCTAATATAATTGCTCATCGTGGTATCCTTAAAAAAAATATACACTTAATTAATAAACCATTCACAAAGGATCAATTAGCAAGTAAGATTCAGGAAGTACTCGGAAATATTAAAAGAGAGATAAAGTGAATAAAAGGGACATCCAATATTCCTCCTTCAAGACAAAATTGAGTATTATTTATCCAATCTTTTGATCAAAAAAAGTTTCTACAATCCCTATAGATACTGATAGGGTAAAATTATGCCAAAGTGGATTAGTCCAACATGGTATTCTTCATCATTCCGCTTCTGATAAATACACCCCTACTCTACCCTCAGCTTCTCTTCATAACTTTTGCAAAGATGGTGGTGGTGGCAGTTGCCTAATCCGTAGATGTTGCTGGGGTAAGAATATAGAATGTTGCTGGGCTGTAATGAATTTGATATCTATCTCTCATACGATAACAATGGTATCCAGGCTTTTTTTTAAAAAGAGGTGCACATGCAGCCCTTCACTTGGCCACAACAGTCTTCAGATAATCGTTTACAACAAAAAGCATATGCTGCACAGAAATACAATATTTTATATGTTATATCTCTAAAGTAGATATCGCTAGGGTGCTCTTACACCTGCTGAGCCTGCCGTATATATCAGGGACTGTATACGAATTGTGAATACTGCAACTGTCCTTTTCCGTTTCTTCCAATCTTTTGAAAAGGCTATCAACTTGACTCGACAATATTGTCGTCAAAATCGATGATTGTCGAAATCATACAAAGAGAACAACACTAACACTTTAATATAATTGAAGAATCAATTTGGCACGCATCTTGATGTATCTATTTATGCAACATGCTCCAAGATATGAAATTTCACAAGTCCAGGAAAAAAGTCCAGTTGAATCGATGGGGTTCAGATTGATTATGAAGTGAAATTTTATATCCGGAAGATAAAAATAATTTACAAAATGGACTGAAAGGAGACTTAAGACGATGAAAAAGAAGATACGATCACGATCTTTTTGTTGCGTATTAATGATATGGGGGATATTGAGTACTCCAGTATTGGCCGCGGATGATCTCACTGGAAAAGAACAAGTGAGCCCTGAGGTCAAGGAACGTTTGCAAAATGAATATCCAGAAGATAAAAAGATATTTAGATATGAACATCGAAGAAGAATCGCTGCCGCAACTCAAGAGCAAGGGAAAGAACCTAATGTGGCTTCCAACAACAGGCAATTAAATAAAGGTTGTTGCTGGAAGATGAAAAAAGATAGGACACTATCCACTCAGATGCTTCGGAGACATTCCGGTCGGGGATCAGCCACTTCAAGGAAGAGCTGTTCATTCGGCTGGTGCCGCTGAGAAAAGGTGACTTAAAAGATACATCTTAAAAACGGGGTAATGTAAGACTTTATTCAATCTTTTAAAGGAGGTTATCAAAAATGAATCGTTGGATATTTTTCGTTGTTGTTATTTCTGCTTTCCTCGTATTTGGGTCAACTGAGGTGCTATCAGAAGAAGGACTCTCACAGATCGAACATCTTGGGAAAATCTTATACCAAGACAAGGATCTCTCGTACAACTCCACCCAGTCATGCAAGACATGTCATCATCATGTAGTAGGTTTCGCAGATCCGACAAACAGCAGAGACCCCTACTACACTGTTGTGTCGACAGGGGCTGACGGCGTCAGTAAAGGAGGGCGAAATGCCCCTTCGTCTGCATACTCTGGATACAGCCCTCCATTGGCTTGGGAGGCAAATATCAATGGCTATATTGGGGGGATGTTTTGGGACGGAAGAGCCACCGGTCTCTCTTCATCGTTGAGTGACCCTCTTGCAGAGCAGGCTCAAGGTCCGCCTCTCAATCTAGTTGAGATGAATATGCCGGATAAAGAAGCAGTTGTTCAGGCCGTGCGAGATTCTACCTATACTCAACTCTTTTATACTGTATTTGGTACTGGTTCATTAGATGATGTAAATAAAGCATATGACAATATCGCTCTTGCAATCGCAGCATATGAGCGTTCTGTGGAGGTTCAACAGTTCAATTCCAGATTCGATGAAGGAGTATTGACTAACAAAGAGATGCATGGTATGGCACTCTTCTCGGCAAATTGTATAAAATGCCATTCAATCACTGAGGGACCAAATGGAGAACAGCCCCTCTTTACCAATTACAGTTATGAGAATATAGGTGTCCCGGAAAATCCTCTCCTGGCAGGCAATCCAAAGGACTACGGACTCGGGGGTTTTCTTGAATCCGACTATTTAAGTGCAACTCCCCAGATAGGCGATGCTCAATACCAGCTTCAGTATGGAAAATTTAAAGTTCCTACATTGAGAAACATTGTCCTAACGGCTCCTTATGCCCATAACGGCTTTTTCCCCACGCTGAACTCAATTGTTAATTTTCATAACACACGGGATGTAGGTAACTGGTCTCCCCCTGAAATATCGGCTAATTTAAATACGGATGATGTGGGGGATCTTGGACTGACAGATGAAGAAGTAGACGATATCATAGCGTTTCTCACGACTTTAACAGATAGATAACCAAAGCCCCCAAGGTTGTGGAGGCTTGTTTTAAGCAGGCCAGAGATCACAGGATCTTTATCGAGTTCTATTCAGAAAGAGATATTTGCAAGAGACGAAGTTTTTAACCCCAGGCATAGATTGAGTATGCAAAAGTACATGCAATGGTCCTTTTATTTGAGGCTGATGCATAGATTATTGAAAATAGATCACTTCTAGATGGACACTATACAAAATTTCAAAGAGAGAAAGTAGGTGAAGAGATTTAAGACGAGGTTCTTCGTATCCATTAACATCAAAACAAATCTTTATGGAGGTAGGAGTATGCTGTCTAAAAATTCAAAAAGAAGTATTTTGAATCTTATCTGTCTAATCATGTTTTCCCTAGTCATTCTGTCTTTGTTTCCTACAGAATGTCATTCTTTTAATATTACCATTGATGTGGCGCCTAATGTTCTTAATCTTGGGAATAACGGCCAAGTTGTGACGGTACATACAGACATTGCATATGGTGTTGTGCAGGCATCAACTGTATATATGAACAATGTGGCTATCAGTAGTTGGAAATCAGATCTGCGCGGGAACTTTGTAGCTAAATTCGTTATGAACGAGATCAAGGGCTTGCCATTAGTGATTGATGACTATAACACCCTCACATTAGTTGGACTCACGACTTCAAATGAATCCTTTTGGGGATCCCGGGACATCCTTGTTGTTGACAACGGTGCAGGGGATGAATAGTTGACATTGCCTGAGTAGATAAACACCTTTCTTTCCTTTGTAACTTCTCAAAAGATCAGAGAAAATGCAGTGGCAACAGGGGGCAGATGATTGACTCCAATATGAATTTTGGATACATTCAAAAGCACTCGGTTGAAAGGCAAAAGCTCAGGAAGTCGCTTTCAAAGAAGCAAACAGCAGGCGCTTACCCCAACCCTGCCTCATAGCACAGGCCGGAATATCATGAAAGATCCTCTGTGAGACATGGCAAAAGCCAGTTTCTTGAACTTATAAAGATGTGGCATAATGATTGCGGAAAGATGCGAATAGGGGATGGATAAGAACTTTGAGATTTCCTTTTATTCAATTAAGTTTTTGAATTTATAATCTTTTAGTGATACTCTCTCTGTATGAGAGAGGATTGGGATATTCCAAAGGCAATTCATTTTAATTGCTTTGTTCACCCTGAGCCCTCTTTTATCTACAGAATTAGTGACGCTATTGATTTGTGTGGTTACTCAAGCTCACTGCTTGTCAGGCTCTTGATGTATAAGAAGCAAACGAACAATAATTGGCAAGCGGCGAACTTGGCCCATTGCACAGGCCGAAATCATGCAGTATGTTATACTAATGTTGGAACTGTACCAGAATCATGCACCTCTTTAAAATATACTCTCGACAGCCTTTCAAGATAATTGTTCTTTCGTTACTCATGATGATTTCCTTGCCCTTTGTCTGGATCTTGCCTGTAATAGCTTTGGATATTGATCTTCAATTATCAGGAGGATACGATGACAATGCATCTCTGTCATCTGAGCCTGAAGAATCCTGGTTTTTCCGATATCAGACGACATATGTTCAACAATTTCATTCTGAAACTTCTTCGCTGAGGGGAGGCCTCTTTCTTGATTTTTCTTATCAGGATTATCTCACTACATCCGATAATTACACTTTTGAAGCTGGAGGAACAACGAGTTTACTAACAGCAGCCGGCTATCTCCAACCAGGTATTCTTTATCGAACGGCACTTCATCGTGATGACGAAAATCCTGAGGAAGAAATGCTGAGTCACGAAGTCGGCCTATATGCGGAATATATCGTTAATGCCAAGTTTAGCATGGGAGTGCAACAGACATGGAGTCTAGATGATTACCGTAATCCTGTCGAGTATCTTGATGACACTTCCTCAGGAAGCGGACAAGGAAATGGGAATATGAGAAGAAATCAGGTTACTTCGGTGATCATTGATCCGAGAGATGATAATGTCATAGCAACACAATTTCAATGTACATTTTACATTAGCCCGAATTTAATTGCCCAGACAACAGCACATTATGATCAGCTTTCCTCTTCAATACAGACCGAGAAACACGATTCGAAAGGATTGATTTTTGATCTCTTGTGGGCGCATAATGATCATTGGGAAGTCTCAATTATCAGTGCAGTCCAAAGGACAGACTTTGAAAGAGCCTCAGGGACTCCTCATCGTCTGGACAATGTGAAATTGCTCAGTTTTATAGTGGACAGATATTTTTTTTTAAAGCGTAAGTTGGGTTTATTTTTCCAAATGGAATACCTTGACAATAACTCTTCAATAGAAGATGAATCGTATCATCGGATGGTGACCGAATGCGGACTCTTGTTTCAATTCTAATTCTGCTTCTCTTCGTATTGATCACTAAAATCGAAGCTATAGATGCGCTTTTGGGCAAGGTTCTCTCCATCGATCATAAGGGAGGGAAAATGGTCGTCAATATTGAGGACAAGACCATTTCGCATGAAGTATCTTCCCTGAAGGACAACACTGATGCCATGAAAGGTACGACTGTATACTTCACTCCGGGAACTCTACCGAAATATGTCAAAGAAGGCAGTATAATACGGCTGTGGGGCGATTATATAGGGGACGGGTCTGAGAATTTTCGTGCTCAATACATTTATCATGCATATGATAATCTTGGATATGACCCTACAGGCGTACGTTCGAGACTCCGTAAAGGAAGGAAGATGGAAAAGGGGATTCAAAGAGGAAAAGGATTTGGGAGAAGATAGTGGAAGAGATTGGCATGAAAGGAAAACAGTTCCAAGACCTTGAGTCTCAATCGTTTCATGCTTTTCCTGTTCAACCCGGATGGAAATCATATGCCTTGATCTTTGGACTCCTTATACTTTTTATTCTCGCATATTTCTACTGGCAAATCAGATACGCAGAGAAAACGTTTATTCATCATGTCCAGGAACATACGCGAATCCTGGCGGATGTTATCATGACTAATGCAAAAAACACGGTATTATCACGGAATACTATTAAAGAGATCATAGAGACATTTCTAGGGAATTCAGCGCGTTTTATCGACTACCTTGATGACATTGAACCCTTTTCATCGAAGGAACTTGCTGCGTATGCAGCAGAGACCGGCCTTACAGGTATCCAAATAGTCAATGAGAAGGGGACGGTCGTTGAGGGGCCCGTAGGATGGTTCCCACTCCAGCACAGGTGCAATACAAAACATCATTCACTGAGTCACCTGAAGAATAGAGGTCTCTATGTTCTGGCCCTTGTGAGATCAAAAGGTACTGGATGTATCGTAGTAGGGCTTACTTCTTCTCGTATTGAAAGGCTACAGGATCAGATAGGACTTCCACAGTTTTTTCATACACTATCGAGTCTCCCAGGGATTGAATACGTACGTCTTGAATCCGGGAAAACACAAGAGATGCCCACTGTATCGCATCCAGAGGTTGAGATTTTTGCTGAAAGAACCGACAAAAGGGCGGAAGCCCGCTTTGGAATGGGAGATAGTATTCTCGTTGTTGGACTCGATACGAAGGAATTTTTTATGCGGGAGAATCAGCTTTGGAATGAGTTTCTGATTTTTGGTATCGTCATTGTCTTTATTGGTATCTTCTCTTCGTGGTTTCTCTTTCGCTATCAGAAAACACATCTTAAAGAGATGAGATCCTTCGAGCGTCGACTGGCTGTGGAAAAAAAGGACGCCGCATTGGGACGTGCTTCTTCCACCATAACCCATGAAATACGAAACCCTCTCAATGCAATCAGTATGGGCCTTCAACGACTCCAAATGGAAGGAGACGGGCTGACAAAAGAACATACAGAGCTTGTAACAACACTATTGAAGGCAGTTCAAAGAACAAACAATATCATCGAGGAACTCGGACGGTATGCAACCCCGTTGACACTCCATAAGGAAGAGGTCAGTCTCGATAGAGTGGTCCGCAATATAATAGAATTGTATTCTCAATTATGTATTGAAACTTCAATTGCAGTGAGCTATCAACGAGATTATATGGGTACTGTCCCGGCAGATCGTCTTCTCCTTGAAGAGGTCGTTGAAAATCTCTTCAAGAATGCAATTGAAGCCCAAAGCGGCAGTGGATATATAAAAATTCGACTGTCAAAAGACGATCCGTACGCTGTCCTCTCCATTGAAAACGGCGGATTCTGCCTTTCAGAAAGGGAGATGGGGAAAATCATGGAACCCTACTTTACAACCAAAACAAGAGGAACTGGACTTGGTCTTCCCATCATCAGAAGAATCGTCGATGCTCATCAGGGTTATCTGCAAGCCACCGTGCCCGAGGATGGCACCTTGTGTATCGATATATACTTCTTGCTGGATAATGATTCCTCATAAAAAGTGGGAAACAACATATGAAGGATACCTATATTTCAATATAATCCTTTACAAATATCAAATTTCACTGGGTTATATGTCTGAATTGACGACGACTTTATTAACATTGTAAGACTGAGGGAGATTCCTCTTCCCGGCCTTGTGAAGTTCACTATCTGAAAACCAATAGCTTTACATGGATTGAAATCCAAAAGGCCAAGGAGCAAAATTTGACAAGTGTAATATTTTCGAGGATTTCCAAGTTTAATTCAATGAAAGGAGATTTAATGAATATCTGTAGTAACAAGGAAGAACATATATCATGAACATTCTCATTGTTGATGATGAAATCATGCAACTTGATCTTCTCAAGGGATTCCTGGAGAAGCAGGAATACAATGTGACTGCCGCTAAAGATGGATATGAGGCCCTTCATTTCTTTTCTCAATCTCTTTTTCAACTCGTAATCCTCGATCATCGGATGCCGGACATGTCCGGCAATGAAGTTTTAAAGACCATTAAAGAGATAAATCCTTTTGTGCGAAGCATTATGATTACTGCCTTTGGATCCGTTGACACTGCTGTGACAGCAATGAAGCTCGGAGCAGAGGATTTTCTAGAGAAGCCCGTGGATCTTACGGTATTGATGAAAAAAATCAGAAGGATAGAACAGGATCTAGCGGTCGAAGAAGAGGCTGCACGCGTAACTGAGGTACTCCATGAAAGGCAGTTTCCCATAAGGATTATTGGGGAAAGTTCTGTTATGAAAGAGGTCTTTTCCCTTGTTCGAAGAATTGCCCCTGCTGATTGGACTGTAATGATCAAAGGAGAGACCGGAACAGGAAAAGAACTGATAGCACACCTCATTCACTTGCTCAGTCCGAGAAGCAATAAACCTTTCATTGAAGTAAACTGTGCTGCCATACCTGAGAATCTCTTTGAATCAGAATTGTTCGGTCATGAAAAGGGCGCATTCACAGGTGCCGCTTCCAGTCGAAAGGGACGCTTCGAACTGGCTCAACACGGAAGTCTCTTTTTGGATGAAGTAGGGGAGCTTACTCTCAATCTGCAAGCCAAGCTTTTGAGGACACTACAGGAAAAAAAAATCACTCGTGTGGGAAGTGAACGGGACCTTCACATAGATGTCCGGGTATTGGCTGCGACGAATCGAGATCTTTCCAAAATGGTGGCAGATGGTTCATTCAGAGAAGAGCTCCTTTATCGTTTAAAGGTCCTTGAAGTTGAGCTACCACCATTACGTCAGAGAAAGGAAGACATCCCGGCCTTGGTGGACTTCTTTCTTGAACGATATAGCTCAGGGAAGACATTTTTAAGCGCAGATACAATGACCATGCTTGTAAAATACTCCTTTCCCGGTAACGTGAGAGAATTGGAACATATCATTCAAAGAATGGTTACCCTCTCCCGCCATTTTATCATTGAACCTGAAGACCTACCAGAAGAAGTAAGGTTTCATCAGGCTGCTGAACGAGGGACCTTGGCCGAGAGACTAAAAGCAGTGGAACGAGAGATGGTGATTTCAGCCCTTGAAAAAAATGCATGGATTCAGACAAAGGCAGCAGAGGTATTGGGTATCAGTGAGAGAGTACTGAGATACAAGATGAAAAAACATAAACTTATGTCATCCAATGCAAGAAAAAAGATTCCTCAGTAGGAGCTCTACACTCTATTTTCTCTTCCTTTCAAGCAATTTCTCTAATCGGTTCCATATCATATATCGACCTTTGCTAGATAAACAGGGTTGTTTTAAGCTGCCAGCAAGGGATAAACTTAGCAAACTGCATAGGCCGAAACAATTTGCATAAAAGTGATCAATCTGGACACGCCAGTAGATCTCACCTGGTATATATCTGAATGAATCTTGAAGATCAAATACCTTTGGACAGTTTTCCTTTTCTATTGACAGCACTTGGTATTTGGGTTAGCGTACTTAACACGCCCCGTATTTCAACGGCAACCTCTAAGAGCTCCCCCTAACATGTGACTCAAAGAGGGAACGATCGTTGTGTGATCATCTGGCTTGTAAAGAAGAATATTTTCATAGCTTTTATCTCTGACTTGATTCTAAATGAAAAGTAATCGTTGATCCAAAAGCAGGTCGTAACTCTGACCTTGTGTACAAAACTCAAATATCGAAGATGATCTATGTAGATCGGCGACTAAGTAATTACATATGCGAATTGTAAAATACAAAGTAAAATTCTTATGATAAAATTGAAATACCAAATCGTATCAATCGTTTTTTCTATATGTCTTATCTCCGTATTAAGCAATGCAGAATCTATCGATGAATCCTATATTACAGGCTATGTTCGCGCAGTATTAGAGAGGGAATTTGATCTCCACAACTGTGTATTAACTGTAAAGGAGGGTGTAGTCACCTTAGGTGTGAAGCCCCTTAGGGGAAGTCTGCGCGAGAGGATCATCAATACACTCTTAGAGATTCCTTATGTGAACAAGGTTGTCATAGTGGATACACTACTTGATGAGGCTGAAGAGTCTCAATCTTTTCATACTCTATTATGTGAAACAAAAGAAGATGGATTTCTACCGACTCATCGTCTTTTCGAGCCATTGATTGCCGATCCGAGATGGCCTCGCTTCTCGATCGCTTATTTGAAATCTACTGAGGATAGAGAACTGAATAATATTGGCTCTGTCAGTCTAGGAGGTGTATTTCAACTATACAGAAGTGATGCCCCACTTGCCGGCAAATGTGACTTTGGGATTGAAACGGCCATCTTCTCAATCTTCGATATGGATGCTTCTTCCAATGACTTGATCAACACCGATTTTTGGGTATCATGCCCTACTGTCAATTATCGTAAAGGTCGTTTCTCTACCTCTGCTCGTCTTTTCCATCAAAGTTCACATCTCGGCGACGAATATCTGCTAAGAAGCCAGGTCAATAGAGTGAACATCAGTTTTGAAGGTGCAAGCATGAATTTTTCATATGATGTTTTAGAGTCATATCGTGTCTATGGAGGGCTTGGATACCTTTTCAGCCGTGAGCCATCAGATTTGGAACCTTGGCTCTTCCAGGTCGGTTTTGAGTTTAAAAGTCCAAAAAGCTTTTTTGAAAATTCGATTAGACCTATTGCAGGTATTGATATCCATTATCGTGAAGAGTCCCATTGGGATACAGATCTCTCTGTTCGTATTGGGATTCGGTTTGAAAAACCCACTATAGTCAATGAAGAATACCAGTTGATGTTTGAGTACTATAATGGCCATACACCGCATGGACAATTCTATGAAAAGAAGATAGAATTTATAGGAATAGGCCTCCATGTCTTTATATAAATGCTCAGGAGGATGGGGGCTGGTGCAATGAGGTCTATTATACAGGATAAATAATCAATGAAATTACGATGAGTTCTTATAAATGAGTCATCTCATTGAAGATACTGCATTTATACAGAGAGTTGAAAGAATTTCTGATCAAGGCTGAAAGCCCTTCACTAGGGAAGAAAATCCCCTTTTTGTAAAAAAAGAGGATTTTCTTGTTGGACTCTACTTGTTACAAAGTATATTTTTTCAATAAATTCAGTTTATAGAAATTCTTTCCGCATTCACACTCAGTACCGTTGCTGATGACATGTCTATCAATTCTTTGGCTAGACTTCCAAAGACAAGACGATTGAGATCTTTTTTACCACGGCCTCCCACGACTACAAGATCAATCTCTTCAGACTTTATGCATTTAAGAATCTGCTCAACGGTATCGCCAAGTGCGACTTTTGTCTTGCAAAGAGGATAATCCTTAAAAAAGGCCTTGGCAAATTCATCTAGCTTTTTCTGGGCTCTTTGAACAGATTCATCTTTAAATTGCTTCATAGATCGCTCAGGAATATAAAAGCTGGTTATGCTATCAAAAGTACGGGCTACAAATAAAAGATGGATTTCAGCGTCGTTCATTTCAGCAATGTTACGTACATAAGGAACAATTTCAGGGGAATCATCAGATAAACTCACAGGAACAAGAATCTTTTTAAACTTTTGCATAAATACCTCCTTTCTATCTTTACTCAACCCGCTCAGTTCTCAGTAAAAACTCATTTCTCTTTTCTAGTATAAGTATATTTGGACCATTTATGTTTTATAGTCTAAATATACTAGAAAAAAATATTATGTCAAGAAAAAAAATGATCTCTTTGTCTATCGAGTGATTTTTTAAAAAAGAGAAATGAATTGACACTACTCATAAAAAATAGTAATACTATAAGATAGATGATGAACTTTCTATATAGATAATAGTTCATACAGGCATCATTATAATTATCATAAGTGATAAATCAAGTCCGATTCCGGTTTGGTTTAATGATGGTCTGTAAAAAGACATTAAAGATGACTAGACAGAGGCAGAAAAGGAATAACACTTGTATTTTATTATGCCTTATAGTACACAAACATCTGTTTTTAGCATCCCTTAATAAAACTTGCTTATTAATAAAAGTATATCGTCAAAAGCTTAGCTAGTGTCCATACACAAATAGGGAGGTTTATGAGGAAAGGAGATGAGAGAGTTTCCGACTCATAAATATCATCATCTGATTGTAAAAGGAGAAAATCGATGAAAAAGGGGTTGTATGTCTTAGCGCTATGTAGTTGGCTTTTTATTACAGGTATGGGTGAGTTAACCGGAGAGCCAGAAAACAGTGTGCCAACACCTGATAAGAATTTTAATGCAACCTTCATTGATAATCAAGACGTTATTGTCAGATGCACGCAGATCAGTATGGATGGTGAAGTCTTTATCTGGGGAAAAAAGGGGAGAGGAACGGTTACGATCTCTTTTGAAAAGATTAAAACAATAGAGTTCATGAATACAGACAACTCCATAATTGCAGAGGTTGAACTAAAAGACGGAAAGAGGGAAAAGATAGAGGTCGATAATAAAAAGATGTTTTACGGAAATCTTGAGTTCGGTACTTTTCAAATAGAGGTACGAGATCTTAAAAAAATCGTATTTTGAATCATTTCAAACCTGAAATTATATTTTACAAGATTACGAAAGGTTATTGATGATAAGACAAGTCGAATACTTTTTAAAGGGTGGCCCTAAAAATACAGACAGGTGTTTAGAGATCGTATCAGAATTGGTCGATGAAGGCTTCAAACATGTATTAATCGCCTCAACATCAGGTGATACCGCTTTAAAGGCAGCCCAGAGACTGATGAATAAAGATGTTAATCTAGTAGTTGTCACCCATTCCATAGGGTATAAAAAACCAAATCATGATGAATTCTCTACAAACCATAGGCAAGAGGTCATCAATTTAGGGGGGAAGATATTTACCGGTTCGATCTTAACCCACTCGATTGAGGCATCCTTAATGGCCCAACACTCCGGAATCTATCCAGGCTATCTGATAACCCAAACATTGCGAAGAATCTGTCAGGGGATAAAAGTGGGGTGTGAAATCGTAATGGAGGCCTGTGATGCAGGTCTCATACCGGAATGCGAAGAAGTAATAGCAATTGGCGGTACTGGAAAAGGTGCGGATACTGTGTCAATCATTAAATCCGCTGCTTCCAAGAGGTTTCTTGAATTGAAAGTCCTTGAGATCCTGGCAAAACCCAGGGAATAAGATTTTAGGGATCGAAGATGAACCAAGACAATGAACATGACATGCAAGATCATCTGCGAATAACGATAGATTTTAATCATATGATGAGTGATCGAATCGGTTCAAAGCATGGTATTACCATCGATGAAATCAATGACCTGGCTGAAACCTCTAAAGAGATTCATAGTGATTTAAAAGATAGAAGAGAGGAAGGTGACCTGCCCTTTTTTGACTTGCCGTATAACAGGAAATCCATCGCAGAGATTAATGAGATCTGCTATACTATACCAAAAGACTTTGATAACTTCGTTGTTCTTGGCATAGGAGGCTCTGCATTGGGTGGCATTGCTATACAGGAGGCCTTAACTAACCCTTTTTATAATATGCTCACTAAAAAAGAGAGAAAAGGCAACCCAAGGGTATTCTTTGCTGATAATATAGATCCGGATGGGTTTCAAAGACTCTTGGATTTCGTTGATCTAAAGAAGACCGCTTTCAATGTGATCAGCAAATCAGGAGAAACAGCCGAAACTATGGCCCAGTTTCTCATTGTCAAGGAAAAACTCACTCGTGTATTGGGTAAAGATGCTTATAAAAGACATATAATTATTACTACTGATTCAAAGAAAGGATGGCTCAGAGAGATTGTAAACCGAGAAGGGTTCGTAAGCCTTACTGTACCCCAAGGGGTGGGTGGCAGGTTCTCTGTTCTCTCTGAGGTGGGTTTGCTTCCAGCAGCGGTTATGGGAATATCCATAGAAGAGCTGCTGGCTGGTGCAAATTATATGAACAGGCTTTGCCGCTCTGATTGCCTATGGGAGAATCCAGCCTATATGATGGCTGTGCTTCACTATATCGCATGCACAAAAAAAGGGAAGACTATATCAATAGTCATGCCCTATGTCGATGCACTAAAAGGCCTGGCGGATTGGTATTGTCAACTATGGGCAGAAAGTCTCGGAAAAAAATTCTCTTTGGACAATGTGGTGATAAACGCAGGACAGACGCCTGTTAAAGCCCTGGGAGCTACGGATCAGCATTCCCAGTTGCAACTCTATATAGAGGGCCCTTTTGATAAAGTCATTGCATTTATTGTGGTTGAAAACTATGAAAAAGAAGTCTTCATACCTCCTGCCTACAATGACCTGGAAGGTGTCACATATTTGGGTGGGCACTCTCTAAACGAATTGATTAAAGCGGAGAAAGTAGCTACAGAGCTTGCCTTACAGAAGAACCAGCGACCCAACCTTACCATAACCCTGCCCATTCTCAATGCTTTTACCCTGGGGCAGTTGTTCTTGCTCTTTGAGTTGCAAACAGTCTTTTCAGGAGCATTATATCATATTGACCCCCTGAACCAGCCAGGTGTAGAACAAGGAAAGCAGTTTACTTATGGTTTAATGGGCAGAAAAGGCTTTGAAGCCAAAAGGAAAGATGTTCAAGATTCAACCCGGAAAAACAAAAAGTATATCATCTGATGAAACAATCAAGAGATATCCTATCACCATCCATACTGCTCATATTAATCCTTCTGTGTTCCTGTGCATCCCACAAGCCCCTTAGCTATCCACCAAAACCGTCTTACAGGGCAAAGCAGATAGGTATCGCATCATGGTATGGATCGGATTTTCATGGCAAAAAGACATCCAGCGGTGAAATATATAATATGTATGACTTAACAGCAGCACACAAAACCCTCCCCCTTGGCACCTACGTAAGGGTCACAAACCTTAATAATAAAAGGTCTGCAAAGGTAAAGATAAACGATCGGGGGCCTTTTATAAAAGGAAGGATTATAGACCTCTCGTATACAGCAGCAAAAAAGATCGATATGGTAGAAAGCGGAACCGCAAAGGTAAAGGTAGAGATCCTAAAAAAGGCAAAGGTTCAAGATATCCCATATACACTCCAGGTCGGCTCTTTTAAAGAAAAGAGAAACGCATTCAAATTGAAGAAGGAATTGGACAGTAGGTACAAAGACGTATATATCATTACCAGCAGTAACTTGCCTGCTGTATATTACAGGGTTCGAATCGGTCATTTCAAATCAGATGAAAAGGCAATTGAGGCAGCAAAAAGACTTCGCATGGATGGATATACTGTCTTTCAAACCAGATCAGACTGACCCCCTTTCTTCCTTTTTTATTTATACACTATCAAAGTCGAGATGAGTATGATAACCATAGATTCTGAGTTGAGAAGAAAGATACTCGAAAATAATGAAGATATAAAGAGATGCTATCAGTGTTTTACATGCAGTGCCAGTTGCCCTGTCATGAGATACGATCCGGATTTTAACCCGCGTCTTCTCATTGTAAAAGCACTGTATGGATCAAAGGAGATACTCGAATCAGAGGAATTCTGGAAATGCCTTTCTTGTAACCGATGTAATGAAAGATGCCCGCAAGGTGTAAACCCTTACCTTGTCTTGGTGCGCTTAAAGAACCTCCTCTTCTCTTTAAATCTCGCACCAAAAGAACGGATAAAGGCCAGAGAACTCATTATAAACACAGGGCTCGCCTATCCACTCTCAAAAGCTATAAACAGGAAAAGAAATGAATTGGGCCTTACGGAAATAGAGCCTATAGATGAACAATTACATAGCATTGTAAAGGCTTAAGAAGGCATTATGAATAAATACGCTTTTTTCATTGGATGTACAATACTACAGGCATTGCCCCATTTAGAGGCGGTAGCGAGAAAGGTCTTACCTCAACTCGATATCGAGCTTATTGACTTGCCCTTTAGCTGCTGTCCGAATTCTGATTTCAGATCTGCAGATGAACTTTCATGGCTTGCACTCGCTGCCAGAAACCTTGCACTGGCTGAAAGAGAAGGATTAGATATCCTGTGCCTTTGTCCAGGATGCTCCCAAACCCTCAAAGAGGCAAATATGGCTTTAATAGAGGATGAATCCCTGAAAACAATAATCAATAAAAGACTCGGAAAGATTGGGCTCAAATTTGGAGGAACGACACAAGTCAATCACCATCTGGTAATACTCTATAGAAAGATCGAATTACTTCGCGACAGGATAAACACCCCCCTTTCATGGATGAAACTGGCAGCCCATCCAAGCTGTCATATGCTTATGCCAAGCAGTTCAATGGAATTTGACAACCCTGAACAACCAGGCAAACTCGATGAACTTGTAAAGATACTCGGAGGAGTCCCTGTGGATTACCCTGAAAAAACGCTTTGCTGCGGATTCGGGTTGTTCGGTTCCTACAGAAAAACATCCTCAATGATGATCAAAGACAAGGTCGAATCAGCAGCATCGGCCGATGCGGAAGCCTTTGTTGTTACATGCCCCAGTTGTTTTCAACAGCTAGACAGGAATCAAGTGATTGCAAAAAGGGAATTGAAGTTTGATGTTCAGCTCCCTGTTTTATACTATCTCCAGTTGATAGGGCTGGCTATTGGCCTCAAATTAAACGAAGTCGGCTATTCCTTTGCCAGAATAAAGTCCTCAAGATTAGAAGATAAAATAAAATATATTGCTTCCGCATAATTGATTCCTCCCAAAACTAAATCACTACCGCCTAAAGGCGGTAGGTTTATGGGGGAATTATACGAAATGTCAACTATAAGCTGACTAATTCTCATGGGGAAATCCGAAAGTCATCGTCCCTATATTCCTCAAGCGTCTGACTTTCAATATATTGCATAATGACTTCGTCTGTAACATTACACGAAATCGCATCAATATAGCCCCTATCCCATAAATATAGATCCCAGAACTTCTTGCTATACTCTTTGAACTTCGCTAGCATTGTAAAAGAGGTTTTACGGTAATTTTACATACCCCATTATATACATAAAGTCTTCGCCTAAAGGCGAGGGGTTTTCTCCTATTCCCCGATGGGGACAATAAACGAGGGTTTCTTCAGATCGAGCATCTTTTTATAAATGCTTAGGAAAAACCTCCATAAAACTCACTTATTATATAAATAAGACCCTCACTATGTAATGAGGAAAAAGGAGATTTTCAAAATGGAAGTACTGAAAGAGATGAAGCTTTTTATGGAGCCTGACTCTGTTGCCTTAATCGGCGTATCGAGAAACATCCATGAGGGTGCATTTAATATCTTAGGAAATCTGATAGAATACGGTTTTAAAGGAAAGATCTATCCAATAAACCCGAAAGCTCATGAGATCCTCGGTTTCAAAGCATACCCTAACATTATGGAAATACAGGACAATATAGACTTGGCCGTAATAGCAACCCCGCGTGCTACTGTTCCTGAGCGGGTAAAAGAGTGTACTGAAAAAGGGGTTTGTGCCTTAGTAATAATCGCACAGGGGTTTGCCGATTCTGATGAAGAGGGCAAGATGCTCCAAAAAGAAGTCTTAGAAATCGCACGGAAAGGAAAGACAAGGATTATGGGACCCAACACTTTCGGTGTCACAAATGCCTTTACGGGTCTGAGCACTGCCTTACCCCGTTTTAAGCTTGAAAAGACCGAAGCTGGCATCATCTCTCAAAGCGGTCTTTTTTTCATCGGTTTTCCGCAATTTAGGTTTGGAAAGGTTATCGACATAGGTGATTGCTGTGATATCGATTTTGCCGATGGTCTAGCCTATTTTGAAGATGACCCTCAGATAAGGGTAGTTATGCTCCATATGGAAGGCATCCAAAATGGACAGAAGTTCTTTAAGGCAGCAAAGAAGACATCAATGAAAAAACCATTGATTGTCCTCAAATCGGGCAGAACCGAAACAGGTGGAAAGGCCGCACAATCCCATACAGGCTCAATCGTTGGAAAGGACGAAGTATATGATGCAGTTTTTCGTGAAACTGGTGTAATAAGGGCAAATGATGAAGAAGAGGCGGAAGACCTGATCCACACATTTTTAACCCTTCCTCTCATGGAGGGGAAAAAGACAGGCATTGTGACATGGGCAGGGTCTACAGGTGTGATTACTGCCGATGCATGTGATAAGTATGGTCTGGAGGTAACACAGCTTTCAAAACCCGCACTTGAGACATTACAAACACTCTCCCCTCCCCCATGGCTTCCTCTTGGAAATCCCTTAGATTTATGGGCATGTGTCGGTCTCAATGGGTTCGATATTGTAAACTTCAGGAACAACTTTAAACTGATACTGGAGGCTTTACTAACAGATGGAAAGAGTGACGGTATTATCGTTATTGTCCCTGACTTTCTCGAACTCTTCAATCATGAATGGTGGGACATATCCACCATGATAGAAGATGTGACTTTAAAATTTCCTAATAAACCGATTGTATTTTCTATATTTGGACCAAAGGGGGTCTTGGCGGAAAACCTTATGAAAACAGGAAAGACCCATGTTTTTAACAGTTGCGAAAGGGCAGTGAATGCGCTTGCCAGATTGAATCAATATTACAAGTATTTGAATCCTTAATAGGATTAAAATTTGACCATCGCTAAAGTAGCTACTTTAATTTTAATTTTTTAAATTCTCCTAACTGATCATTGCCTCGTCATCTTAATGAACTTTCGAGGTTTTGTGATGCGGCGACAAGTCAGGAACCTCTCATAAACGATCACAGAAAGGAGACAGATATGCATCAAAGAGACATTACAGATGCGGATATCGCTCTATTCAAGTCTATCGTTTCCCCTGAAAGAGTTTCAAAGGGGGAATCCATAAGAGAACTCCATTCCAAGGATGAATCCTTTCATAAAAGATGCTGGCCCGATGTCGTCATATTTCCGAGGTCAAAAGAAGAGATCAGCAACCTTCTCAAGGTCGCAAAAGAGAGAAAGCTGCCGGTTACCCCATGGGGAGCAGGGACGAGCCTCGAAGGAAATCCAATCCCTTCTATGGGGGGGATTGTCCTGGATATGCAGGAGATGAACAGGATACTCGAAGAAAGAGAAGGAGATTTTCAGGTAATCGTTGAACCCGGGGTTGTGTATAAGGACCTTAACAAGAAATTTGAAAAAAAGGGGCTCTTCTTCCCTCCTGATCCAGGTGCTCCGGCCACAATCGGAGGGATGGTTGCCAATAATGCCAGCGGCATACAGACCCTAAAATACGGGGCCACTAAGGACTATGTAATGAGGTTAGAGATTGTCATTCCAACAGGTGAGATACTGACCGTAGGCTCCAATGCAGTTAAAACCTCTTCCGGTTATGATCTTTGTCGGTTATTTACAGGATCCGAGGGAACCCTTGGGGTTATCACTCAGATAACCCTGCGTCTTGCCCCCCTCCCCTCCCATTTTACGGCTGTACTGGCAAACTTCAACTCAGTTGAAGATGCAACACAATCGATATACCAAATAATGTCTACGGGGATTATACCCGCTGCCCTTGAGTTCCTTGATGGAGATGTTATCAATGCGATTAACACATACAAACGTACCCAATTCGAGGAGAAACCCACCCTTTTTATGGAATTCCACGGAAGCAATGAAGCCGGACTTTTAGAAGAACTAAGAATTATAAAGGAGGTATGTTCCTCGAACACCTGTTTGGCTTTTGAATCCGGAATCGGCAGAGAAGAAAGGAATCGACTCTGGGAGGCGAGGTATGATACATTTGAGTCTATGAAAAACGCAAATAAGGGCATGGAGATTATCATTATAGATACTGCCGTGCCTCTCTCAAGATACCCGCAGATGGTGGATTTTGCACGTAATGAATCCATTTCAAACGGCGTAAAGGGGTATGTGTTTGGCCATGCAGGAAGCGGCAATCTCCATATGGGGTTGATCAAAGACCCGTATGACACAGAACAGGCACACAGAGCAATGAAAGTCAACGACGCAATAGTCAAATTTGCTATTGATCTTGGAGGCACATCAACAGGGGAGCACGGAGTTGGGATAGGAAAACGCAAATTCATGATCCATGAACATGGCGTAAGCCTAGAGGTGATGAAGCGTATCAAGGATGCTCTCGATCCAAATGGGATAATGAATCCCGGCAAGATATTCTATTAATCTCTCAATCTGATCTAAGGAGATTTGCCAAACAGCGTATTTCCGAATGAAAATCAGATAAAAGAAGTACAAGAAGGAGTCTTAAGATGAAAGAAGAAAAACAGAGAGGGCCTATGGGTGCAGATGAAAAAAAGAGTTTTACACAGACTTTTAAGACATATATTCCGGAGTTAAAGAATAACATTCTCAATGAAATGGCAAATTTGGGGACAGTCATGCCGCAGCTGAGCAATTACAAGGAAGAATGCGACAGGCTTTTTGAGATCATGGATGAAATCGAGGACGGGTTCATCAACCATTATTGGGAAACAATCAAAGAGGAATGTGACGGAGACTTTGATTCGTATTGTACAGACCTTGATGGTGGAGCAATCCAACAGTTCCGCTCAAATGCCCTGGCAAAATATCGCGATAAACATGGAAAAGACTTTTTCAGCTTTTTTTAATACTACAGCGACACTATAAAACCTGTTTGAGAGGCCGCTTGACGATCATATATTGAGTTAAACAGCGATTTTCGCACCGCTACTGAATGAATAGTTCGCCGAAATCCTGTTCTAGTCAATACAACAATAATGAATTAAAAAACAAGCAGTTAGCAACGCCTACATCGTTCAAG
>JAXHVA010000289.1:0-1951 GCA_034189035.1 Thermodesulfobacteriota bacterium | reverse complement strand
AAAGGAGAAAGGTTGTGATAGATAAAGCAAAGCTAGATGGAATTAGAAAGGCAATTAAACGGGTTATAGATTATCCCGCAGAGGAACAAGATAGGCGTGACGAAGACGGATATCCAACAGAGATTGTGTATGACGAATTCGCTTATAAGCGTATGGTTGATTCTTATAGGGATGGGCTTAGAACTATTTTGGATGAGTTTAAAGATTAAAGGTATGGAACTACATGAAATCATATATGAAGACCATCCTGGGCATAAATATGAAACAAAATCATCCTAAAAATCCAGTTAATATTAAATACGTAAATCATGGAAATGTTTTCGGAACTGGTAATTGGTATACATTTTATTGCGGTAATTGCAATTACCAGGTCTATGGAGATGCTAAAGAATGTGATCATTGTGGAGCAATATTACAACATAAAACAGTTAACCAACGGGTCAGCTAAAGAGGGCTTAAAATGAGAGTGTTTGAATGCAAGAAAGAGGAATGTGCTGGATTCTGCGAATTAACAATATTCGCTGATGATTTAGAAGAAAGATTTATCAAGGAAAAAAACAATGATCTCATCATGCGGGCCTCTCCTCCGGGTAAGATGGCCCCGGTCCCTGCTTCTGGCATACCCACGTTACATAGGGCCTGAGTGACGCCCGCATAACTATATTAGTTTTTTTTAATAGAGATTTTTAATATACTCATTTTGGTAGTGCCTAAATCGTTTACCCCTCTTATCTTCATAGCCATCAAACACTACCCTGGCAAAATGATCCCTAACCAGCCAGCGAAGTTCAATCCCATCCCAGTTTTCTGGTAAATTAGGTATTTTTGCCTCAATCTCTTCTTGCACATTTTTTACAAGCTCCTTAATAAATTGTTTTTGCTCTTTTTTATCCATGATTATCTCCCTTCCATTCCGCAAACGCCGCTTCCAATTCTGCGTTTGCGGCGGGCTTACATGACTCGCAAATTCCATGCGAGATCCCAATTGTTCCAAGGCTCGTCGGTTTGAGCCCATAAATCTGTCCGCAGTACGAGCAAAGCCTGACAAGCTCATGGGGCACCTGCCTATCAATTTGGCGCTTTGTCTCAATTAGCAAGTCAATCTCCTCTGCTGACCATCCCTGGATGTCCTGGATTGCGCCTACTTTGCCATTCAGTTTATAAAATTTTAGGTCTATCATTGTTTTACCTCCTTTTCCATTTCGCGGACTGCTTTCCTTTGGAAAAACCTGGACCATCAATTATCAATGGCGTAAATCTCGATTGACTAAATCGTCTGACTGTCCCTATTGTCGGAAATAAGTACATAAAACCCTGTGAGTATTTACCATACTGTATTTTGAATTGATACAGTCTTCTCCTGTATTTGTTAATATCCTCAATCAAGATAATTAACTTGTTTTGTATTTCTTCAGTGTTAATTATCCTCATGAGAGGATAAGATAGTTCGTGGGGTAGTTTTTGGGGGAAAACTACCCTGCGGGTTCCTGGGTCAGTTCCCCAGTCCCCGCCTGTTTCCCAATCTGACTCTGTCGTGACTTCGAGGGTCGGTAGATACCCCCAAGTAGAGATCCATAAATCGCCACGCTTTTCCCCCGAATCGGTTGTTGTCGTGGTGGGCCAATCCGCCAAATCTGCGAAATCGGCTATTTTTAGCCCTAGATCGTTGACTGCCATCCCTTCACCCTCCTTAATTTGTTTTTTTGTCATCTTCCTCTCCTTTTTAATTTAGGTCGGTCAAAATATATTCCCCAGATTTGATTTTTTTCAAAGTCTCCTTTTTTGTTTCATTTAAAAAAATATTACGATATTTCCCGGTAGTGACGGAAAAATCCCATTTTTCAGCGTCAAGAAACGTGTGACCGTTGACGCTTTTAAAGGCGATATTTGATTGGTAAGATTGAAACATATTGCCTTTTTGTGATCTCATAATTTCGCCAGTTCGGGTTTT
>JAXHVA010000288.1:0-1959 GCA_034189035.1 Thermodesulfobacteriota bacterium | reverse complement strand
CAAATTTGTGCCAGGGGATGATTTGGGCAAGTCGGACCCAGCGGTTCTCGGATGAAAGCTTTCCGGAGAACGGTAATGTGAAGTTTTCAAATTCAAGTTGCTTTTCTGAGCGTCTGTACATAATTTTTCCGCCGATTGGTGCAAGGGTTTTTGAAGAAACATGCAAAATTGCTTGCACTTTCGGCCAACCTATTAACACATATAAATAAATATATCAACTCATTAACGCTTATTCAGCAGGCCTTAAAATAATTGATGAAGCTGTATTACCCAGAGAAGTTTTAGCATACGAATTAAGTAAAATATCAACAAATCAAAAACAAGATGAGTTTGAGACATTATGTAGAAGGCTCGCTGAAAAGTACATTACTCCTAATTTGGTCCCACAGGTTGGTCCGACTGGAGGTGGCGATGGCAAAACAGATTCTGAAACTTATCCCGTATCACCTTCAATTTCTGACAGATGGTTTATTCCAGAAAATGGTTGGAATAAAGACAAACCCAGATAGATATTTTGAGTATGACTTTCAATTATTAGAAGATGCACTTGAAACAGCCATATTATCAAGAATGCTGGAAAAGCCGCCAGATGAAGTTGAAGTAAAGTTTGACAGAGTTTTTCGTCTTTGTAAGAAGGTTAATAATTCCAAGCAATGGATAAGGATATATTATCAAAGAGCTTGGACATATTTGAATTGGTACGATGACTACCCTCTTTTTGTCGAAGATTACAAAAATCTAAAAAAATATGTAACAAAAAATCCAAATATCTCTAATGTTGAACTATATTTCAATCTTTTTAATCAGTTAAATGCTCTATCTTTGAATGCAATTTTTACTCTGACCGATTACGAAATTGATATTGAAAACGAGAGGATTGAAATATTCAATATCTTATCAGAGTTTGAAAATGATGAACAAAAACCAAATTCCGCATTAACAGCTAAAACTTATAAAACATTACTGGAATTAACACATTGCATTCATAAAAGAGAAAATCCTACTGATTATTTCAGAACACTCTCAGATATTCTACTGCGAAGTAGATCATTCATAGATTATCCTTTCGAAAGTACTAAGCAAATCATTGAAGAATTTGGTGGAATTTTCCCAGACGATACAGAATATGATAAGTTGATCGACAATTTGGCAGAACTATCAGAAAAAAGATATTCGGAATTAGCATCCGGTGAGATATTTGTTAGGAGAGGTGGTCAAAAATTAAATTCAAAGTACTACAAAGAAAGTATTGTCTATTTTGGCAAAGCAGTAATGAAGCTTGCAAAAGAAGAGTCTAAAGATGGGATGTGCCTTGTTTTACTCGGATTAGCTATGGCCTACAGAGAATTAGGGTTAATCTGGGCCTCGAACAATTGCTACATCTCTGCCTGCGCTCTTTCATTTAGATCTATATCTGAAAGTCGGAATCTAAACAGGAGAATCTATCAAATCCTCGAAGAAATTATTAAGAATGAACTATTCATAGGGAGATTACCTTCACTATTCACTTGGTATGAAATGCTTTCTATATTGAATCGTACAAGAAATATCGAGAATGAAAATAAAGAGGACATTCCTTTTTATGCATTGACTGATGGTTGTCTTTCAACAAGAATTCTACACACAGACACAACACATATAGAAGAGCTTCAGTATCTTCCAGATTTATTAGAAAATTTAGAGTTTTATTCATCGCATAATACAGTTTTGTATAAATCGGGCCACATAGATAAAATAATAAATGATTATGATGATATAAATAATGAGCAAGACTTGGATCGATTTTTTAGAATGGTTGCAAATCAACCATTTGTTGAGCAAATGTTACACATTTGGGATATTCATACCCCGTTTTAGTGGACACTCATAAGAGCCTCAAGTAAATAAAAGAGGGAAAGGAGTGATCCATGAGTAAAAAGAGGAAGAAATATAATTCAACATTTAAATTAGAAGCGATCC
>JAXHVA010000287.1:0-1961 GCA_034189035.1 Thermodesulfobacteriota bacterium | reverse complement strand
TCTACATATTACCTGACCTATGACCAGGTGGGATCATTGAGAATTGTAGCAGATGCATCAGGTAATGTGATAAAAAAGATTGACTATGATAGTTTTGGGAACATAATAAATGACAGTGATCTAACATTCGAAATCCCCTTTGGTTTTGCAGGGGGGCTCCATGACAGGGATACTGGATTAGTCAGGTTTGGTTACAGGGACTATGACCCGGGTGTAGGGAGATGGACTGCTAAGGATCCAATACTCTTTGCCGGTGGGGATACTGACCTTTATGGGTATTGCTTAAATGATCCAATCAATCTGGTGGATCCCTTGGGGCTTGATTCACTAACAGTTGAAGAAGTAGGCAACATCATTTTTAATGAAACCAGATCATTAAGTGGGCAAGGAATTCAAGAAGCAAGAGAAAATATCGCCCACTCGATATACAATGCGGACGAACTGTGGGGCGAAAACCGGTCTAGATATGCAGGAAGCGCCCCTGCTACCGTAATCGTTCCAGAGGTTGAAAGATCAATATATGAAGCATGCCAACAAGCGGCAGAAAGTGCATGCACTTCACGATGTGAAGGTGACGATCCCACTTTCGGTGCGACAAACTTTAATTTTAGAAATAATGATTCAACCCAACCTTTCTATGGACTTGAAGTCAACACTCAAGTTGGGCCATTAAACAATAGCTATCCCAGTAACCATCTTAATGCAACGGGAGTATATTCAAATACCTATGGGCGCTAAAAGGATGAAAAAAACAGCACTGTTCTTTTATTTCTGTTTCATTCTGATTTGCACACCGTTATATGGTGATTCCAAAAAAAGTCATTATGAATCATATATAGATGGGTATTTAAGTACTGCGAAAGAGCAAGGAACTTCTTTTTTTTATAGTAAAGGGAATATTGAAGGAAAAATGGTTTTATTGATAGTTGAAGTAGGATCTACTAACGGCATACTGTTAGAGAAAGATGATTGTACTATAATAAACTTAGCAAACATTATCTATTCGAAAGAAAAAAAACAATTTTTTCTAAAAGAGACTCATGGTGGCGTATACTCATATAACAGAGTTGAAAAAATATTACAAAAGCTTCTTAGACAAGGCTTTTACATTATAACTCCTGAAGAATTTCAGGAAAAGTTAAAAGAGGGTAAATGAGGGACATCCTATATTCCTCTGTAAGCGGGACGCCCTTAAAATTCTAAATTACTTTATTCAATTAGCTGATAAGCGAGGTAAGGGGGCGACCTTTAATAATTAAATAACTTCTGAAAGCAAGGCATACCAAGGCGGTTGAGGTATTATCTTTAACCGCCTTTTCTTATTGGAGGAGGTAAGCGGGGAGCCCTATTGGGGCAGCGGGAATGCGGAGGGCTGCCGGAGGTAGCTTATGGGGTCGAAGAGAGTGGAGCATTGGGGGAAGTTTACATAATGACTATTATGTAAAAGTGAGAGCGAGGGGAGGTTTTAGCCCACGTCCGATAATGACGTCATTATCGGATTTGCCGAGCGGAGCGTCTTCCCGCAATGTAGAGTCCTTCAGAGTTCCCGAAAGCCGGTGAAGGCAGCCTGTAGCATGAGGGTGGGCGGGGCATAAAGCGACTTTGGGGAGCTATCTAAAAAAGAGGCTGCAGAAGCCGAGATCAGGAGTATTTTCCTGGCGCGGCTTTTTTGCTTAGGCGATTACATAACATAGATTATCAGATGGCCGGATGCCCTGGGGGGTGGGGTGTAAATAAAAATAGGTTGGTAAGAGCTAGATCATCTCAGCCCTGTCTCTTTACTTCTTCTATAAACCCCTTCACATCGATGATCTTAACCCAACTTCATGATTTCAAAAAAAAAAACATCTTTTAGAATCAAGAGTATACGTCTTTGATAATTGCCATTTTGGCACTACGGATTTAGTTTTTCATAAGATAGTTTTTACCGTTTTTCCAGGTTGATCAAGAATGTTGAGGAC
>JAXHVA010000286.1:0-1971 GCA_034189035.1 Thermodesulfobacteriota bacterium | reverse complement strand
AAGATACGGGATTGGACGGGTGATGACGAAGCTGGCCACCACAAGCGAAACGGCCATGGCGTTGTGCTTCCTCGTGATGAACCTTGAAAAGTGGCTGAAAGCCATCTTTTTGCGTCTGTTTCTCAAAGAGCTGAAATCGAATTTCCTGTTCGAACAGGAAATTTTTAGAGCCTCATGTGGTTATGAAACTGCCAGTAATAGGCTTTGACTATTTATTCAGGAAACCTCAGTTAGAGATCGCCAGGAGACTTCGGGAATGCTGCAAGATTATCATTGTCTGGGGAGATTGTGCGGTCTTTAGGGGGATTAAAACCCTTTGCAACTGGATCCCCAAATAGGAGATACTGAGACGCGGCTATATTGAAACTGAAAGAACTGTGGAGGAAGTGATCCCCAATCATGAAGAGATTCAGCCCTTTATTGAGTAGATACTCGCGGTTAATGGATTAGCGCCAGTCGATGTGTATGTGCCTAGGTGTCCGCCTTCTCCCGAGGCAATTTCCTATTCTTTAACAGAGATTCTACAGGGTAAGATACCGGTCCTTCCATCTGAAATGATACATTTTGACTGAGGAGGTAAATGTATGACAACAGCAAGAAAAGTCACTATAGATCCTATAAGTCGCTTAGAAGGACACGGAAAGGTTAGGATTTTTCTTGATGCCAGTGGTGAGGTCACTGATGGCCGATTCCAGGTAACTCAATTCAGGGGATACGAACGGTTCTGTGAAGGGAGGCCTTTTGAAGAGATGCCGATAATCATCCAGAGGATCTGTGGTATTTGCCCTGTCATTCATCAGCTCGCTTCTGCCAAGGCATGTGATGCTATCCTGGGGGGCAGGATTCCTGATGTGGCCTGGCTTCTCAGAGAACCGCAACATATGGGGCAGTTTATTCAGTCCATGCCCTTCAATTCTTCCATCTGGCAAGCCCTGATCTGCTTCTGGGCTGGGATAGTGATCCAGCCAAGCGCAATGTGGTTAGCTGGATTGGAGAGTTTCCAAAGATAGCCAAAAAAAGTATCGGCTTGAGGAGGTTAGACCAGAGATCATCAAGACCCTCGGTGGAAAGAAAGTCCATCCAGCCTTTGCAGTGCCTAGAGGCGTTCTGAATCCACTTTCCAAGGCAGGTCACGACCGGCTTTTGGACGTTTTTGAGGATGCTTGCAGGTTATGTCAGATTGCCATTGACCTTATTAAAAGACTGGCTTCTGAAGAACATGGATGAGATAAAGAGATTTGTTAATTTTTCATCCCTCTATTCCGGGCTGATGGATAAAGATGGCTGTTCCAATATGTACAATGTAAAACTGAGGATAATGGGCAGCAATAGAGAACTTCTTGCCGAATTCGATCGGTCAGCAGACTATCTGGAATTAATAGGCGAACATGTTGAACCCTGATCCTACTTGAAGTTTCCGTTCTATAAACCCAAAGGGTATCCTGAAGGGTGTTAGCGGGTCGGTCCTTTAGGAAGAGTTAATGTGGAGGATAGTATGATTACCCCTAAAGCAGATGAAGAGCTAAAGAGCTACAGGCAAATCTCTGATGACGGACTTAAGGGATGTACCATTTTTTACCACTATACGAGGCTTATAGAGTTGCCCAACTGTCTGGAAAGGGCAGAGTAACTCCTCAAAGATGATAGAATCTGTTATATAGACATCAGAATCATAGCAGACCAATCAAGGGAACAGGGGATAAGGGTAATCGAGGCCCCGAGGGGTGTACTTATACATCATTACTGGGTGGACAGTTATGGAGCCATAGAAAAGGCAAACCTCATTGTGGCAACGGGTCATAACAATATAGCCATGAACCGTTCCATATGGTATGTGGCTAAGGAGTATTATTAAACAGCGATTTTCGCACCGCTACTGAATGAATAGTTCGCCGAAATCCTGTTCTAGTCAATACAACAATAATGAATTAAAAAACAAGCAGTTAGCAACGCCTACATCGTTCAAGACAG
>JAXHVA010000285.1:0-1985 GCA_034189035.1 Thermodesulfobacteriota bacterium | reverse complement strand
TTTGTCTTTACCTCTACACATGGATCATGGTTGAATATTATCAAAAGTCTATTTGCCAAGATGACAAAAACATTTTTTCGTGGCATACGAGTAGACTCAAAAGAGGAACTAAAACAGAGAACATCTAAATGGTTAAAAGAGCTAAACGAATCTCCAGTTATTTTTCGATGGAAATGGCGCTTGGATTCAATTTCAGCAGCATAAATATTGAAATGTTATCTTGGAATCAAACTACTAGGACGAATAAAGGACAATTAAATAAGGAGTCGCAGATTCTTTTGTTGAGGTTTGGCATAAAATAGCTATGCATATGAGTCATGGCTTTTCAATAAAGGGGATTCAGATATGTTTCATGATGGTGCACAACGCTTTCGATTACAATCCGTTGGTCATTCATGCGTTCATTGGACCTTAACCACCAATATCCCCAGGAGAAACATGTTTCCACGCTTCCTCCCAGTGTGACTTTATTGCTGTAAAATTATTGTCCAACTCTGTCTTGTCGGGTCCATACTCAGAAGGACATTCTCGCTGGAGTTTTTCTATCCTGTCAGTGAGTTCTTCAATGATCATGTGCAACTCATTGACTTCGAGTACAACCTTTTCCTTATCACCGGAAGACATCTTGTCAAGTCTTCGAGTCACGTCGTATACCTTTGCTTTCCAACCTGTTAACTCTGCCTGCAGTCCGTTACAATAGTCTTTCACATCCATGTTAATTCTCCTTTCTCATTTGTTGTGAGATAAAAAATGAATTATTAACTAAATCATCACTGCGAATCCCCTTTATGCATGGCCTATGTATATGCTTTTTAATAAATTATGAAAAATAATTAGAGAGGTAAAATACTGTATTGAATTTAAGGTTAATGACGCCTTTGGAAGAAATCAAGATGCGAGCTACGACAAATTCATCTACGATGTCAAATCAATATGAAATATGAAGAGTAGAAATTGAGGCCACACCCCAGGAACATCAAGTGTCAAAATCCTTGGAGAGATATGAATTTCGTTTGGACAATTCTAATGAAATCGCTAAGACAGAATCACAATTGCTTCCTGAAATGGTTGCGTGAAATATCACTCTTCAATAGATTATACTTTTTAATAGAGAAGAAGCTTAAAAGATGCATATTGTTGGAGTTATCATTTCGATAAGGTAGAACGACCTGTTTGAATCTGGGCTTATAAAGTGTCTTATTCACAGAAGCGCTGAATTATCACCTCATTCCCGTTTGTAAATAGCCATTTTCCGCAATCACCGACGTTGATTTTAATCCTAAAAATACAGAAAAAAATCTTGCGATAAAATCTTTATTTTCCTTAAACTTGCAGAAAATATCTCATTTATGGATTGTGACTCACTCACTTTAAAAAAATACCATACAAAATAATGAGAGTCAATCCAAATATAACTTTCTTTGAATGAATATTTTCGTCACGAAAGATGAAGATTCCTTTATATCGAGTAATACAGAGCCTCACAGTATGAAAGAATCGCTCACGCGATAGTGTAGTGGTCAAGCAAAAACGGACACCTTTATTAAGCAGCATTTAAGGCTTTGATTTTTTCATAATCCATAGGACTCAGATATCCTAGAGTCGAATGGAGTCAGTCAGCATTATAAAAGGTTACGTAGTCTATCACTTCGGCTTTAGCTGTTTTTCTGGATACATAGCGGCAATATCCAAGACGTTCAAATTTCAGGCTTCTGAAAAATCGCTCTGTGGGGGCTTTGTCCCAGCAATTACCCTTGCGGCTCATACTCGGAATCATCTGATATTACTTTTATAACGTTTCGCATTTTTAACTTTTAGCCCAAGTTCTCGCATCAGGCTACGAGCCCGATATCATTCTATTTGGTATCCGATAGATTGCAGATTTTTCGCAATTCTGCGTGAGCCATATGAGGCTTTAGAATGATAGAATAATCCCTTGATACGAGCCTTCAGCTCTACCTGATAAGGATCCTCAAAATGAGTGT
>JAXHVA010000284.1:0-1989 GCA_034189035.1 Thermodesulfobacteriota bacterium | reverse complement strand
AGTCGCTATCCATTTCAGTTAAAGTGCTGTACAGACATTTCATTTTAACTAATTCTTGACCTTGATATAGACTTCGTAACAAACGTAATATGAATTTTTCTTGCCAACAAAATGTTTGATCTCTAATTATTCTCATTATATCTCCAATAAAAAAGCATATATTTAGGAATATCTTTTAACTTTATTTTTAAATTAATCGTCCCTGTCGTTTTATCTGAATATTGTAATTTATAATTTTCAATATTATTCATAATCCATAGCTTGAAATTACGAAAATCAAGATCAATTATATCAAATAAATTATCATCTAAAAATCTAAAATAAACTAAACGATCAGCAATACATTTATAAAACCATCCAACCGCAATATTTATTTTATATGATGAAAAAGTATTATTAATATTGTTATTATCAACTTTTTTATCTAAGTACGGTAATGATTGAATAAGTTCAACAAGAATATCATATTCATATAAAATTTTATCTGTCTTGCCTGTGATAAAATATCTTGATTTATATTCAATCAATAAATTCATGTTTTTGTTAGAAGTTATAACGTCAAATCCATAATTTTTATTTTCAAAATCTTTAATTATACTATTATTGCTATAATTTGTTGATAAATATAAATTTATTTCTTTTCTCATACTTCGGCGCCCCAACTGTCCCAACCTTCATGTTGAGACCTTGCAAATAGCTCTATTCGATTCCCCACAGGATATAAAAAATCTATAATTTCTCTAAAATATTCGGGTTTTTCTGAATGGATTTTTGATTTTTCAATAGTGACTACACTATCATAAAGTTTTTTTTCATCTGGAGTACTTGACCCCTTACCTGCGATCAATAAAAATTCATGTCTAACTGAATTATAATACCCGAAATTATGGCCTACTTTATCCCAGATGAAACTTGTTTTATATTTAAAACCCCATGCCTTTATTATATCAAAAGCATATTCCAATTTGGGTGAAGTCACCCACAAAAACAAAACAGCATCGGGTTGAGTTAAATCAGCTATCGGCAAACCACAAAGCTCGTCAATTGTCATGGTTTTGTAATGTGATTCGGCATGTCCATATTTATCCATAAAATCAGCATCGTATCGCCAAGGTGGGTCAGCATAAATTATTCTATATTTATCTGCTGGTAAATATGGCTGGACTAAATTTTCTTGTCTTTCCTCTCGTGCTGCGTTTAATGCGAAATTTCTAAACCCAATACTTGTAACCTGCTCGCCTATTTCGTTACATGTTGCCTCGTATTCCTCAAGTTTCCCCTCTCTATCTTCTATGTTTGACTCCTTTACCCATTGATTGATATATTTTCTATCTTTTCCTATTTCTGCAACTGCTTGCTGTTTAGTTGTGCAAATATTCGTTGCCCCGGGCAACGAATTCTTTTGAGGCCTACCGCTTCCAATCTCCAACTGCTTATACATATCCCCGATTTTCATTTCGATCTTAATCTTATACTTGCCAGCTTTGTTGCATGTCTCTAGAGAGCCTTCAAAACTTTTGGCTGCTATTCTAATCGCTTCAAGCTGATCGTGCATTTTAGAAAGTGTATTCAAATCTCGTTGAATATCAATCTCTTTTGTGATTTCATCCCATTGTACTAATTCCATTTTATCTTCCATTTCATCTCCAATAAAGAAGGCTTTTTCAATGAGGCCGACTGGAGTCGTTAGCCCTCCGCACAAAGCTAACGACCTCACCTCATTGAAAAAGCCTTCTTTGAGGTACGGATTTTTTTTCATAAGGCAGTCGACCTTATCCCTCCACATCTGTGGATTGATTTGAACATGCCATGTGTTTTAAATATTGTCAAGCATTTTTTTACTCGCAAATTGTCATAGGACACATCTTGCAAGAATTGATTGTGATAATCATCAATCTATTCTATATTCTCTTATTTGGATAACATCTGTAGGAGATGTTCTATTTTTTCTTTTCTATCAACCATTTTTTTTATTCGCAAATATTCTTT
>JAXHVA010000283.1:0-1994 GCA_034189035.1 Thermodesulfobacteriota bacterium | reverse complement strand
CATAGTACAATTTATGCCGTCGTCGCATTTCGTCATCTGAATACCTTTCTTCTGTATGCATCCTTACCACAAGATGAAAATGGTTTCCCATGAGACAGAAACTGAGCACTTCAGCAAAGTAAACTGAACTCAGCTTCTTGATGAGTTTGAGCAAGTATTCTTTTTCAATATCTCCGATTACATATCCGTCAAGGGCTGTTCTGGATATGATACACGATATCCTCTCCCTTGACTATCATCCTGGCTATTCTTGGCATATGTCTTCCTCCTTTTGAATACTCTTTTTTTTGCTCTCGGTTTGTATCATATGTTGTAGATTCAATCACGTATTATTTACCTGTCCCTTATATATCCTTATATATCACCTTATATATCAGGTGCGTCCAGTCATGATGATCTTGACATACATTTTCATCTATCACTTTCCTAATTCTTTGCCAACTTAGAATTTGAAGGCCGTTCCCCTTACTGTTCTAAACTTTCCCCTGATCTTAGTTGATCATTGTGAAATGAAATAAATAAGAAAACTTAGGCGGGGCTTCCTTTTAGTCCCTGCAGTCCTTTTAGATACCAGATTTCCCCGAGATGATTCGAACCATGTTGAAGAATTGTATCTCCAATGGTCTCATACAGGCTACGATTTCCCAATACGGGCATATCATGTACCTGATCCAGATTTTCATCATTTAGACCATCAATATAAGCCTCGCCTGTTTTGAATGTATTTTCCATATATTGAGAAAATTCTTTTAGATTGTGAATCCGGATGCCAGCTGCCTGTTCATTTGTCATACCTGTCCCCTGTATCCTTGGATCCATCCCAAATTTCTTATCCCATCCCTCAGCATTCCACACAGGTGGCTTTTTTTGCAGGAAAAAATTCAATACGGTATCTTCGGTTCTCACATAGTGCCAGATGATAAAAGCGATGTGGTTTCCTTTATCCAAAGGCCTGAAATGAAGTTCTTCATCGCTCAAGCCTTCAATGGCTTCAGTTAGATTGTGATGAAGGTTTTTTACCGCTGAACGAAAATAATCTATTGCTCCCATGGTTCTCTCCTTTCTATTAATTCATCATTTTTATTAAAATGAACTAAGCTTCACTTCAAGTGAATAGTAGTATAAATCTCAGACTACAGTACCCTACCTCCTGGTTATAGAGGGGCATGACTATGGCATGGAAGTTATTTACCATAAGCACAGAGATGTCTTTTATTTCCTTCAGTCTGTCCAAAATAGAGATACTCTGCTTTATCTTATCTTGTGGTAAGACAAGAACCGCACAATGTCTGTATTTGGTTGTTATCTGTTCCTATGTGAACA
This sequence comes from Thermodesulfobacteriota bacterium, assembly GCA_034189035.1. Taxonomy (GTDB): domain Bacteria; phylum Desulfobacterota; class UBA8473; order UBA8473; family UBA8473; genus JAUXFK01. The sequence continues at coordinate 671 of JAXHVA010000283.1, read as the reverse complement.
TGAGCATAGTTTTTTTGTTTGCCATGCTTCAACTACTGACCATGTTTCATAAATATTTTTAAAATAGATACAATTCCTACCTTCATAAAGCCACTCTTTTGACACGAAAGGACTCAACAACCTTTTTACCTAACCATATTTTTACCATTGGAGATTAAGTATCAAATTTATATGGAGTGCTATTTTCACTTGAGGGTTTTATGACTGGGCAATTATCAACCTGGATTTTATAATCAAATGGTTGAAAGAATGATCTTTTGGTGAATTTGTCTCCGTCTCTCTCTTTAACGGGGCTGAAACATAATTCGCTCGCAATAGCAGGAAATGCCAATAGCATAATTAGAAATATGATAACTAATTTATTCATGAAATATATCATAGGAATCACTGGCTTGGGTGAGGCGCTATGCCTCCCCAAGTCCGTGTGAATGTCATGGTTAGCCGCCATTTCAACATGTCTTCAATGTTTTCCAAATACTAAAGTGCTCTCATGAATTCCACCAGTTCCTTCTTCTCCTGTTCCGTAAGCTTCAACTCCTGAATTAAATTAAAGAATTCCACCGTATCTTCTAAGGTCAGCAGACGCCCGTCATGCAGGTAAGGTGGCGAATCCTTAATTCCGCGAAGAGGAAAAGTTTTGATGGGGCCGTCGGCTGAAGCCATGCGACCGT
>JAXHVA010000282.1:0-1998 GCA_034189035.1 Thermodesulfobacteriota bacterium | reverse complement strand
GCATTATTTCTGATACTAAGTTTCCAAGTTCTATTGTCCCTGAAAATTTCAATTTTTTTGAAATTTACCTTTATTTTAAACAAGAAATATTTCTCAAAGTAGGTTTTTCGACAGGCTCGTTAGACTGTTCGTTTTTTGTTGCTAGTTATACACAAGTCCTCTGCAAAAAATCCACGTGAACAACTGAAAGCACCATCGAATCGGAGCGAATCCGTTATGGCAGATTGTAGTTCATAACAAAGAACAAAAAAACGAATAGCCAATAACCATAAAGAAAAACCTTGTTGATCAGGAGGTTAATCATAATTAGTATTCCTAATACAATACGAATTGTTAAGGAAAAGTTTTTATCATACTTGGATATAAACTATATAATTATTTGTTAAGCCTGCTAAGAGAAAAATACAATGGGGGCAATATCTACATCAGAAATGCCAGGATACAGGTGATTGCACGAGCGCGTGTTTAATGCTCTAGATCGTTGCCAAGAAACGCAGGGCATTGACTTTAAAGAATCTGTGCTCTGGAATTCTTTGAAATTGCTAATCATAACGACTTCCCTTGGAATGGGTAACCTGTGAGATGGAGGTATCATTGTGATAGGAGCCTCTGAGAGAGGACTAACATGGGAATTAACCGGCATAAATGATGAATATCTCGCCGCCTATAATCCTGACGTAATTATTGATGTTGTTAACAAATACCCTTCTCCAAATTTTGAGATGGATATTCTTTTGAGCAAATATAAGAATGATCGGGATTTCCTATCCATACAAATAAACGAGTTTAAAGATGCCCCGATTGTTTATGGAAAAAATGGCCCAAGCGGAGGAGGTATAATAGAAGACGCCGTAAACGTAAGACCACCTATAATAGAAAGAAAAACAAGAGTCATGAATTCATCGCAAATGCTTGATCTTTTAGAGCTTGTAGCTGAAAAACAGGCTCGACGAATGTTGGAGGTTTCACGTCGAATAGGGTTATTTTCAATACCGACTTCAACGTAAGGTTTCGATGGAGAACTGGAGGGATTATGAACAAAAAGAAATATCAATTTTCTCTTCCAGTTTGGATAGTCCCCACTAGCGTGTAAACTTTAAACCAGATGAATATCATTAAGATTTAATCTTCACTTTAGCAAAATGTTTTGAAATCATACAAAGAAATAGATTGAGCTTAAGGGGATGGGATTATCCTCACTTGAGTAATCGAGATAACGAAAGAGCAGTTGGGACTAACTGGATTGCCTCCTGGTCAGACTTTATAAGTCACAAAGAATATTGGCGCTTTTACTAAAGTGGCCAATACCTATATTTATTCAGTATAAAAGAGACAAAAGAACCAAGGTAGCGACAGAAGATGCAATCCGACATGATGTCACGTCTATCTTATATGGAAGATGTGGAATGGGACGAAGCCCCCGGATTTATATCGATGCTAAACTTTGTATATTTATATGACAGAGATTTTTGAATTTGCAGCACGGTTATATCAAGCGGAGATATACAGCGGAATGCTTAGTATTGGCATCAGAATAAAAGGCATAAAAGGATTCTTACTTGCAGCAGATTGGGATAGAGGTTGGCATAGCTATTATGCAGCGTTAAAAAATGATTTGGGCAGGTCATAGTCTTTGAAATCTGATGTTCTTATAGCCGAAAGTTTCGGGAAGTCACTCGATGCAATAATCTGGTTTTTTGAAAGATTTGGATGGCTTTCTCCTTCTATTGAGGTGATCAGGAAGGATCAGTTTTTTTAAAAGACCGAATCGAACACTTTTTTTTCAGGCCCTTTAGACCCGTATAAACATATAAAAAGACTTAACACTTATAAGGCCTCCAGATGTCAAGAGTAAAAGTGCCCATTAACGAAAAAGTGTTTTTTTTTAGCATATTCTATCAACGAACCTTTTTGCTTGTTGACAGCGATTCTGACCTTATTTCGAAGCGGGTGCTGGAAATCTGATCCTTCACCAAAAACTTATCGAGATTCTACTGC
>JAXHVA010000281.1:0-2009 GCA_034189035.1 Thermodesulfobacteriota bacterium | reverse complement strand
TTTCGAATTGCCCATCAATGTATTCCTCAATGACCTGGCCGGCGTCGTAGATATAGGTTGTCAATTCTGAGGTGTCAGATATGAATTTGGTTACACGGCGGTTAAGGGCGTCGTAGGTATACTGGACAAAGGAGTACATTATTCTCCTGTATTGGTAACGGGGATATTAGTGAAATTCTCCACCTGTCCACTCACATCCCTGGCCAACCAGAAATAACCATTATCCGAATCATTTCTTTAAAAATAGGATTTGGGAAGAGAGACATCCTGATTTAGGGGCGCTTTATGTGCGTATAAGCACATTTTTCGCATGAATAATGTGAAATGAATTACTTATTCCGCCTGAATATCCTTGACATGGGTCCCTGATCATGGCAAAGTATCATGCCATGAAAAGAGATATTTATGAGAAATTATTGGAATGGAAATCATCGCCCAGAAGAAAGCCGCTCCTTTTGCAGGGGGCAAGGCAAACAGGAAAAACATTTATCCTGAAGGAATTCGGCCGCAACGAATACGAAAATGTCGCATACTGCAACTTTGAGGAGGACCCCGGTCTCCACCAATTCTTCCAAAGAGACCTGAATCCGGAGCGAATACTTAAAGAACTCTCTATTTATATGAATCTGGATATTCAACCTGAGGAATACCTGGTTATCTTCGATGAAATCCAGGTTTCAAATCATGCCCTTAATTCGCTGAAGTATTTCGCTGAAAAGAAAAACGATGTTCACATTGCAGCGGCAGGCTCTCTCCTTGGTTTGAAACTGTCTGCCCCTGGCTCCTTTCCGGTAGGGAAGGTCAATTTTCTTCAACTTTATCCGCTGACACTTCTGGAATTCCTCGATGCTGTTGGAGAATCCAGATACAGAAAACTGCTTAAAGAAGCAGACTTAACCAATCCGCTAACGGAATCGTTTCATTCACATTTGATCGATATGCTTCGAAATTATTATTTTGTTGGTGGTATGCCGGAAGCGGTAAATCATTTTGCCGAGACGGGTAATGGGCTGGAGATTAGAGAGATTCAGGATGAGATCATCAAATCCTATGTTTTGGATTTCGCCAAGCACATCCCCTCCGCCGACATACCCAAGCTCACAATGATCTGGGATTCCATACCAAAACATCTTTCAAGGGAAAACAAAAAGTTCGTTTTTTCTGCTATCAAGAAAGGAGCACGGGCACGGGCATATGAAAATTGCCTGACATGGCTGGAAGATACAGGTCTGATTCATAGGGCGAATGCGGTTGAGGTCGTCAATCATCCCCTCAAGCACTATGCAAATACCAGTTGCTTCAAGGTATATGCCCTGGATGTGGGATTGCTGGGAGCCATGGCCAGGTTGCCTGTTAAGCTTTTGGCGCAGGGGAAACAACTCTTCAATGAGTATGAAGGAGCTTTTGTGGAGAATTATGTCGCTCAGCAACTGGTTTCCCATTTCCATCAGCAGCTTTACTACTGGCGAAGCAAAGGCGGAAAAGCTGAGCTTGATTTTCTTTTTGAATTCGAAGGGGGAATTTACCCACTGGAGGTCAAAGCCGGCATTAATCCAAAGAGCAAAAGTTTGAAGTCATACGATTTACAGTTCAAACCGGAACGGCTCATGCGGACAACCCTCCTAAACTTCAAAGAGGGCGGAAAAATATATAATCTACCACTTTACGCTATATCGCTGTTGCCTGAATGTATTACTGGGCGCGGCTGAGTCCATTACTTTCCGAGGAATACCTTAATCATAAAGATCGCGTCAAACCAAGCTGCAAAAATGTAGTATGCAGGATATTGTTAACGATCAGGCACAAGGTTCTTTAGGGTATCTGCGATACAAAGATCCGCCAGACGTTTAAGAAAATCTTCACGATCTTTTTTATTTCTAAATATCTTTATCCCATCAATCCCCCGGCCCATAACATGATGTAAGGCACCGGGCGCATCTAGTCTCGGCTGTCTTGGCATATTAAAAATCTATCCTCTTTATTCTATTTTGACAAGTCGTTTTGGAACC
>JAXHVA010000280.1:0-2074 GCA_034189035.1 Thermodesulfobacteriota bacterium | reverse complement strand
ATTGACTTTTGGTATTTTGTATATGTGCATAGAGTTCAGCCTGTTTTCTCATGAGATGGTTCCGTCTTCTGAGCAGGTCTCTGGTTGCCCTCATTTTGGCAGGATATGTATATGCCATGGGCAAGGACAAAGGGGGATGTTATGCTCGTTACAAAGATCAGCTATCCAATACCAGGTGAACATACATTCCACTGCCACAGCAATGTCTTCTCTGAAAGGTTTTTATAACCTTGAGGAACACCTCGCGATCAGTTTTAATGTTTTGGTGCAATCTGACTCCCCTGTTTCATCGAGGATGCAAAGATACATTTTTCTTGTGTGAAGATCGATTCCGCAATAATATTTGTGTTGTTTAGTATAAAACCTCATCTGATCTCCTCCTTTTTTATTGGTTTATGGTTCGGTGTTGAAACTCATAATACCCTAGCTTAGGGGGAGGCCTTTCAATATTATCAACCTGATAAAGATTGAGGGCAAGCTTTCTAGTAACGGCATCCGGCCAGATATGGGTTAGCTATGTACTTTCAGGAATATATATGGTGGAAAGGCCATTTTCGCACTTGCATTGAGCCGATGCTCCAATGAGGAACTCGCTCTATTCAGGGATATCATGTCCGGAGGCTGGGCTTGCGGCTACATCGATACCCTGGACGGAGGCCACTTCAGAACAACTTTGATGGCCAGGGAAGAAAGACATTGGAAAGGCTTTCAAAGAGTCCTCCTGAGAAAAGATCCCCGAGTCTGATTTTATCCTGGTCGTGGGCGCAGACCTTGATAAAAGTCAACCTGCAGTCTCATCACTCATACGCAGATGTATTCTGAAAAAAGGTGTTACACTGTGTATTATTGGAAGGACAGACTTTATGCATCTATGGACGTCTTTTTATCTGTCAGCTTGATAATGGGAACCAATCCTTGTTGATCAAAGCCCTTTTGAATGAGACCATCGCTTCAGTAAAAGAACCTTCCAAAGACGCGGGAAAAGTCAGTGCACTGGATCTACTAAAAAGAGTTGGCCTCGATGGGGAAGGAAGAAAGAACTTCCATGAGGCGGCCAGTGTATTTAAAGATTCAAAGAATCCCATAATCATTGCAGGAGAACGGTCGACCGGCTTCGAGGATCCCTAAGGACTGAAGCATCTCATAAACCTGGCCCTTTTGAAGGGCCTTCTTGACGATAACGCACTGAGACTTATGATTCTGAAGCCGGGAGGAAACAGCGCTGACGCATAGAGGCTTGGATTTTTTTCTCGTAGGGGGATAAACTCAAAGTCAGGTGGAAGGGAGGACTAATGCTTATGGGTGGGGAAGATATTTTTAGATGAAGCCCTTCTTGATTGCGTGAATGAACTGGATTTTTGGGTTTTATGAGCCCATACTTCCCCGATTCTCTAGCTGACAAGGCCCATGTAATTATTCCAAAACCTCTCTGGATAGAGGAGAATGGCACCTATTCCCCTCTAGACGGTCTGGAGTTCTGCTATATGAAAAAGATACTTAACCCTCCAGAAAGGGTGAAGAAATCCTGGCAAACCATGGTGGCTCTCGCTGACCGAACCGGATTTTGTCCTGACCTCAAAACCTGGGATGAGCTAAATAATAAGGTAGATAAAGAGATGGAACTCAGTCATTTTAATTAGTTAGTGTCCGTTTCAGTTTATTGATATAGAACACTAGGAATGGAGGTTTGTTGATAAGAAAGCTAAAGCTAGCAACAGTATAGTTAGGCGGATGTGCAGGATGTCATATATCCTTTTTGGATCTGGATGAAGGTCTGTTGGATATCCTGTTGGCTGTAGATCTAACTCTTTCTCCGATTACAGACTTCAAAAATTATGACTTTCAAGAAGTGGATGTTGGTATTATTGAGGGTAGCATTGGGGATGAAGAGCATTTAAGGCCTGCTGAATAAGCGTTAATGAGTTGATATATTTATTTATATGTGTTAATAGGTAATAGGTTGGCCGAAAGTGCAAGCAATTTTGCATGTTTCTTCAAAAACCCTTGCACCAATCGGCGGAAAAATCATGTACAGACGCTCAGAAAAGCAACTTGAATTTGAAAACTTCACATT
>JAXHVA010000028.1:0-47470 GCA_034189035.1 Thermodesulfobacteriota bacterium | reverse complement strand
CCAGTTAGATAAGAAGGCCACGAGCATATCCTGGCTCGGGAATAAACGCCTGCAGTTCGAGTTTCATTGATGAGTGAAGATCAATTATGTCTCACATAGCGGTGCGAAAATCGCTGTTAAATAAAAAGCTAATTATTATGCTCCAAATCCATATAAAATAGTAAAGGTCAATTCTTTGACACGATTTCATCCAATCTTTTGAATAGCTTCCGTCCTATGAATTTAAAAAGGCTTTTTACAAAGAAAATTTCGTAAATAGACAGTGTCTATACAGGATCGCATTTTTTTAAGATTAAGGAAGGGGAAGGGTCTCAAAACTATTACGAAATTTCACTACTGTCCGGTTAAAATATGCCCTAAATGCTGAAAACCCAGCAATAACAATAGTTTTCAATGAATTCCAAAGGGTGTCGATTTCAATTTGGACAAAATTTTGCTACCAATAATATCAAAAGGTTAGACGACGAAGCCCCTTGTTTTAGGGCTTAACCGGACACTACTGACGAAATTTATCATTTAAATACAAAAGACCATTTTTATATAAAAGCGAAATAATATCGGCACATATTTTGCTATATTAAATAAAATATAAAAGGTTTATATCTGTTCAATAAAATATGGAGATCACAATGATAGACAAAAAAGTAATTGAGCAAGATTTAAAAAGACTCAACATAAAAATGTCACAAAACCCACGATTAATGCACTTCATGCTTGGAATGCTTAATCTGTATGAAAGTTTAGAACAGGCGGATTTACTATTCAGTTTTATAGATAAAATAACAAATTTTACAGATGAGATCGAACCATTCATATTCTCTTCAAGGGTAATTGTAGTATAAAAAATTACTCGTATTCCAATAAAAAAGGGCTCTAAAAGCGACGATCATTGAGGAAAGGCATCTGACATCGAATCTCTTTGACTGTTCTTTGATTCACATCCCCTAAAATCAATCCTTCTTTGTCACCTCCATGTGCAATCACATCACCCAATGGGCTACATATCATGGTGCCACCTGCAAAGGTTATTCCTCCCCCTTCCCCAATACGGTTCACGCCAACCACATAATTCTGATTCTCTATTGCCCGTGCTTTTAAGAGCATATCCCAATGGTAATGGCGAACACTTGGCCAGGAAGCAATGACAAAAACCAGACTGCAATTATCAGCCACAAGCCTAAACAGTTCAGGAAAACGCAAATCGTAACATATAAAACAGGCACAATCCATATCATCTAATGTAAATATTTGAGGGCCATCCCCTGGTTCATGGTATATATCTTCCTTTAACATACCGATAAGATGCGATTTTGTATATATAGCGATAGCGTTTCCGTCTCTGCCAACAGCTAAAGCAGTGTTCCGACCTCTTTTTTCTTTGCCCTCAAGGACCAATCCACCAATGACATTCATGTCAAATTCTCTTGCTATAGAGCGTAGAAAACCGGTTGTCTCGCCACAATACTTTTCAGTTGTAACCTGAAGGTTCATAGAAAATCCCGTAGCAAACATCTCTGGAAGCACAAAAACATCGGCACCTGCATCAGCCGCCTCCCTTGCATATCGAAGCACTCGTCGATAGTTCTCCTTAGGGTTTTCCCATACTACATCCAATTGCAAAGCAACTACGTTCATTTCTTCCAATTCTTAAGACGACGAATCGCCTCTTTTAATGTCTCATCCTTCTTACAAAAACAGAATCTAACCAAATCACGTCCTTCTCGACGCTCGTTCCAAAAAAATGACGCTGGAATAGCTGCCACACCCACATGACTTACAAGATAGCGACAGAATGATAAATCGTCAAAAAAATCGAATGCGCCAATATCGATCGATGCGTAATATGTCCCCTCTGGCCACAGCACGTCGAAACCGATATCTGACAGTGCATTACAGAATATATCCCGTTTTGTAGAGTATTCTTTAAGCAAAGTATGATAGTAGTTATCATCCATATTCATAGCAAAAGCCATTGCTTCCTGAAGTGCACCAGGAGTGCAAAAAGTGATAAACTGATGGCTCATACGCACTGCCTCACTTAGTATCTCAGATGCTATTACATAACCAACCTTCCAACCTGTCATTGAAAACGTCTTGGCAGTTGAGGATATCACAATAACACGATCCGCAAACTGTGGAAAACTGAGCAATGTCACATGAGATCGACCATCATAGACCAAATGCTCATACACTTCATCGCTGATTAAGAGCACATCCTGTTCATTGCAGAGCCTTCCCAACCAATCCAATTCCTCACTAGAAAAAACCTTACCACATGGGTTTTGCGGATTGTTAATCAAAATAGCCCGAGTCTTTTTCCCTATCACCGTCTTAAGCTCTTCCTTTGGCAATGCAAACGCGGGACGTGCGAGAGAAACATACACAGCATGCGCCCCAGCCCTAGCAATCATTGCTGGATACAAATCATAACAGGGTTCAATAAGGATCACCTCATCCCCGGGTTCTAAAAGCCCAAGCAAAGTGGCTGCAAGTCCTTCGGATGCCCCGGCTGTTACTGTTATCTGGGTATCTGGATCTACTACGTTTACATCATAAAATCGTTTCATCTTGTCTGCCACAGCGCTACGCAACAAAGGCAAACCAATAGAGGGGCAATACTGATTAGGTCCTCGCATTATCGCTTTCGAAGCTGCCTTTCGAATTTCTAATGGGCCGTCAAAATCTGGAAACCCCTGTGAAAGATTTATGGCACCCTCTTTATTGCTTAAAGTAGTCATCTCAGTAAAAATCGTGGTGCCAAACGGAGCCAGGGCGCTACATACCTTCTTTTCTCTTTCCAAAGGCCTTTCTCCTTAATTTAGATTTGGATAAATATACTTCAAACTGTTACAGTAGGGAGGCCCCTTTAAGCTGTAATCAAAGGAATTTTTGAATATTATTTTGCAAGCCTACGAGGGATTAAAAGTCTGCTTTGGTATGCAAAATGATATGTTCCAATATGTTAATTAACTGCTGTAGAGGATAGAAATGGTGATTTTTGAATTTGCAAAGACTCTCTCTATGTTCCTTCCTGTTCTTTGGATGAAGGCTGGGTTTCTGGAGATGTTTTGTCCCACTTATATTTACCGTACTTCAAATATCCTTGGACATTATTCATTCGAATATCCATCCTGTTTTCAAGGGGTACAACATTTCCAGTAATCAATGGTTTAATATGCTCAGCCAGTTCTACGCTACCACCGCCAGTCAAGATGATTGTATCAATATCCCAGTCATTCGCCCAAAGTCGCTCAACGTCGTTTGCGATCGTTCTGGCAGAATGGGAAAATATCTGATTTATGAGCTTTGAAATGTTATACTCTTTTCCTCGAATCTTTATAGAACCTGTCCTCATTGCTTTGTACAGGCGATAGACCTCTACGTTAACGTCACATTCCTCGCTAAGCTTTTTTGAAATAACTCCGAGACTCTTCGAAATCCCAGTGTCGGTAGTAGCACTGCCACGCTCAATATAACGCAACTGATCAAAAACACTGAAATCTGTTGTCCGAAAGCCAATATCAACCACACCTATCTTCTGTTTTGTCAGATCTTTATTTACGATCTTCCCACAGTCATCCATTAAAAGATTAAAAACGCTCCCCAATGGTTGAGGTATGATTAGAATCTTATCGATATTTATCTTTCTTGAGAATTCGGTGCCATCAGTGTTGTGGTAAGTTATATTGTGTTGCCCGGCTAATATCTTTGCAAATTGCTGGTGATATTGTTTTAAATAACCGATAGGAAGTCCTGTTACAACTCGAATAGGTAAATACTTTTCCGTAATACTTCCTGCAGCAGTTAAGGCTAAAATCCTGGTAAAATCAGTCAAAAGACTTTCCTGGTGCAAGGTGAATTGTGTGACATTGGATTGCTTTTCAGCGTAATCACCTACAAAATACGATTGATCGTCAATCGTAACATGTAAATTATCGGTTAAAGAAGATTCTCCGATATTCATTTGAAATTGTATCTCTCTTGCCTCTCCAAAAAGCGACTTAAATATTATGAATTCTTTACCATTTGTTGCCTTTGTGAATCCAAAACCAACATCAATACCAAGGATTTCCATTCCTTCCTCCATCCACAATGGTTGTGTTATTTTTACTAATTTTCTATCCTTATCACAAATTATAAGATATAAAAAGGGAAAATTTACACAATTCACTATAAAAAAACCTCATTCCCTCCTTGACATACTCGTACAATTTTTCATATTATATAAAAATAAAGAAAAATTGATACCATTTAGTACCCGTCTACAAATAGGCCCTTTTCCCAATCTTTTTGCCAGGCTCTGATTTCAATCCCCGAAATATATGATATATTTTCCTGCGATTAGAATCTTCGCCTTCCTTGATCTTAAACATAATAGCTCATTTCTAGATGGTCACTATTTAGAAGGCATCTGTCAAGCTTTTAAAGGCAATCAATTTTAACCCAGATAGAACTCGCATCTTTCCCTTTTGTCCTTTCCTAACTCAATGAGAAGTTCAAACAATTATAAAGGTTAAAATTGATCACCGCATTATCAATTAAAATCTCAAAAATTAGATTGTTACCGTAGCTGCAAGCTTTCAATCGATTGATGCACAACCCTGAAACAGGCTTTCTGTCTGGGCTCTTCCTGCAACGATATGTAAGGATATACCTCGAAAAAGAGGGGGGGGGTATAGATGACAGAAATTATGGAAGGCATAACGCATTCCATACTCGATGTTGAATTTGAGAGTTTACCGTCCTACGTGGTTTACAGCACAAAGAGAATGTTTCTCGATTCTATTGGATGTGCAATAGCAGATACCCTTGTTGATAAGGGGAAATATGCTACTATATTTTCTAAGAAGAACGTTGGTCCTCCTGAATCGACCATATTAGGAACGAATCAAAGGGTGTCTTCTCTGTCCGCATCCTTTACAAGTGGGGAATTGATGAACGCACTCGATATGGACGGTCTCATGTTTCCCGCTAGCCATTCTCCTCCAATGGTTACACCCGTATCTCCTGCCATAGCAGAGGGCCTTTCTCTTTCAGACAAGGACTTAATAGCGACCCTCTCCATTGCTTATGAACTCTCCGTCCGCTTGGAAGGTGCCCTGTCTGAGTGGCGATGGTTTGTAGCTGAGCCCCCAGATTTCGTAAGAATGGAAATACCAGCTGTGTCAGGGGTGGGTTTTTGCATATTTGCAGGGGGCGCTGGGCTAGCAAAAGTATTCAGACTCGATGGTGAAGGGATTGGCAATGCCATGGGTATCGCAGGATATATTTCTCCCGTTCCCACCATGGGTAAGTGGAGTCACACTTCTCCCAATGCGATGACAAAGTACGGATCTGCTGGCTTTACCTCACAGGCCGAAATTCTCGCAATTCTCATTGGAAAAGAGGGATATAGTGGAGATAAGACAGTATTGGATGGAGAGCATGGGTCCTTCCAATTCTTTAGATCACAGAGATGGAAGTCTGAAGTTATCCTCAAGAAAATTGGAGAGAAACGGAGGTTCCCTACCCATACAAATCATATCCGTGTTGTAGGGCTATGCACGAAGGGTTAGATTGCTTTATCGAAATTATAGAGAAGAACAATCTCACGCCGGGTGAGATCGAGGAGGTCAAGGTTTCCATAGATTCGCTCGTAACCCTGCCTGCTTGAAATGTATCAGAGATCAAAAGCCATATGGATGGCCAGTTCCTTCCAGCTATCCGTTTGCAACAAAAGCGTTCAAGATAAAAATAGTGCGGATTGGCAGATGGATGAAAACTTCAATAACCCTGATATTCAGGATTTCCTTAAAAAGATAGAGGTCTACGCCCACCCTGGTTATGGAAAAACCATCCTAGATGATCCGGGAATCCACCTTTCTAAGGTACAGGTAACCGTCAAGGGAAAACCATCGAAGAGGAAAGGGATTGGAAGAAAGGAAATCTGTAGCCGGATAAGGCGAGAATGACCGACCAGGAGCTTGTAGACAAATTCAAGAGCAACGCCATTTCTGTGCTAGGACAAAAGAGTAACGACAATGCGATAGAACTCCTGTTGAGCCTTGAAGGTGTGAGAGACATTTCGATCCTTTTGGAGCATTTGTCAGGGGCGTAACCTTTTCGCGCAATCCCCATTAAATGGTTAGACAAGGGGTGCATTCGATATGTTTAGGAGTATGTAACCTTAAAAATAATACTGGAGGCATCAGATGAAGATTAAAAAAATCTTTCTATTTATAATCGTATTTATTCTAACTTACTCTCTCTTTGGGTCGTCAGGAATCTCTTCTCAGATTTATGATCGTGTTTCAGAGAGTACAGATGACCAAATCCAGATAGGTATCTCTCCACCCATGGGAGGAACTGTAGCATTCAGTGCACTAGCTGGCCATAACACAGTTTCCGGTGTAGAGATCAGGATAGACGGCTACGAGAAGGGATTCACTGATGAGATGGGGGAATTGCTCGTAAAGTGGCTTGTCGCAGGAACACACTCCTGGAGTGCTATATACGCAGGGAGGGAGGTGTCTCAGGGCACGTTCGAGATCGTAAAGGTAGTCGATGCAAAGATTATCGATAGAGGGGCAATAACGAGAGAGGGAGTAGAGGTTAGGGACTTCGGAACGATTAAACCCTTTAAAGATGACTGGATCTTCTTTGCGACAGTAATGAACACCGGTACAACGGCCATCGATCACTATACTATAGAGATGGTCTGCAATATGATGAAGAAGAGTGCTATGGATATTAAGCTGATCCGTCCAGCAATCCCTTCGTTGTTTTGGAAACCTTTCGCAGGTAAACTAAGAAACACAAGACGAAGGCTTAATGTAGATATCGATCAAAATGAGATAAAGATGGCTGATCACTATACGAAACATCCAATAGAGCAAGTAGCATTGAGAGAGCCTTTTTCAGAGGAAGCCTTGTTTCCTGGAGAGGCAATAGCATTACAGTTTGAGGAACCTTATAGCAATTGTATTGATCAGTGTATGCGTGGGTCGGCCACTATATTAGGGACAGAAATCACGACAGAAATCGAAGACGCTGAAAATGGGATCATGATTATGACGATAAAGAAATACAAGTTTGGTCCGTTCACAATGAACAATGTAAAGGCAAGATTGACTCTTAAAGGAAAGATGGCTAGTGATGCCTGCAAATTAAACCTTCTTATCGACGATACGCTCTATGACACCACCTCCTGGCTCGGATGTGAGTTTTTATAACATATGAAGCTTTACTAAAAAGCTCAGGGATGCGGGCTGTTTCAAAACATTTTGTACTCAAATACTTATCCGCTTTGTCAGATTAGAATTAGAGTCTGACATAGGAAGTGGGGAAAAGGGCTATATCTGGATAGATACAAAAAGTAATTATCAGGCAGATTTTCTTACAAGTTAAAATTGATATTCGGTCAAGGCAAGTTCCCTAAAAACTCAATCAATATCATATTAACATCTCTTGTTCGCTTCTTACTAGCACCGTTGTAAGTCTTTTGATTACAAAAAGTATTTACAATCCTCAAAGATTTTGATATTGTAAAAACAATGCCAAAGCGGCTTAATCCAACAGGGTTTTATTTATCTTCACGCTACTTCTCATATAACTTCGACTCTTTTCTCAAGCCTTCCTAAAACTCCAACTCCTCTTTTTGCAAAGCAAGAAAATGGATAAAACCTATACTTTATAACACTGAAATTGAGAAAATTTCCATTTAGTGGTATACGAAAAAAAGGAAAGAGATCAATTATGAGCATCTCTATTGCTTATCAAATATTATCAATATTCATTGGCTATATATGCCTAATAGTACTTTATGTCAGAGAATATGGATTAGAATTAGCATAAAAGGTATGCCCTATGGTTAGAACAACTCTTCTATATATCAGGATATTGTCTAATTCTTTGGAATTCTTAAAATATTGTAAACTAAACAGCTTCATGTCAATTTTAGACGTATGAAGGATACCCTATATTCCCCTTCAAAATGCATGCCTTTTCAAAGACTATCCGACACTATTCAGAGGTATTATTATGAATGACGGGATATATCTATCAGACTAAACATCCCTTATCTTACAAAGTGGGCGATATTGAAAGTAGCGTAATTATAGGTAAGAATCTTGAAACTGAGATAGCGGATTTCCTGCGAAAATTAAATCCCCACAGTATCGCTGTTATAACAGATACAAATGTTGCCGGTTTACATGGTGACAGACTTTGCAGGATCCTCGATAATGGTGTTTCTGTGCCGCAACACTGGTTTTCTGTAGAACCAGGCGAAAAAAGCAAGTCCCTTAGCACGGCCAACAGAATACTCGATGACATGCTTCCCTTTATGACACGAGATAGTGTAATCATTTCCTTTGGAGGCGGCGTTGTCAATAACCTTGCCGGGACTGTTTCGTCACTTCTCTTTCGAGGCACCAGACTTGTTCATATACCAACAACCTTTATGGCACAGGCAGATGCGGCAATCGGTATCAAGCAGGCCGTAAACTCTCCCAGTGCTAAAAATGCTTATGGCGCATACCATACCCCACTTTGCGTATTTAATGATATCGACTTCATGAAAACCCTTTCTGTTGGGCACTGGAGATGTGGTTTGTCGGAATCTGTAAAAGTCGGGGTTGCACGTTCCCCAGAATTTGCTTCAGGGCTTAAGGAGATCATTAAAAAATGCCCCAATTTTTCAGATGTTGACATATATCATTTGATAGAAGAGACAATCTATCAAAAAATTACAGGCCTTAATCAGGATCCGTATGAAAAAACTCCCTCCTTTTTCTCGAGATAGGTCACACCTTAGGACATGCAATCGAATCCGCAAGCAATGGCTCTATTCTACATGGTGTTAGCATTGCCATGGGTATGCTTATAGAAAGGTTGCAATAAAAATGGGTATATCATCTGAGCATGTATACGAATCTCTCCTTGAGCTTTTTACAATCCTATCTCACTCAACTTCTATCCCGCCATTTCTCTTTGTAGATCGTATTATCGAGCGCCTGCGCTGTGACAACAGGCGCGTTGCAACAGGCCCGCTTTTTGTTTTTGCTGAAGATATAGGAAAAACTATAACAAAAAGTAGGGTCGATCTTGATATTGTAAAAGATACTATACTTGAATTTCAAAAATAGTATCATTTTTTATGAGTTGAGGGTTGACTCGAAAGTACCAGATATTTAAATGATATTGTCCCAGGGCTGTCAGGCTGTCGAGTAAGCGTGAACTTACGTAAGAAATGGGTCATGATGAGAGTAAAGTGTAGTTTTTTCTTGGAAAATAAGGCTATGTAGATTTGAGCAATCATTATCGTTTTAGGTGACTCATATCTTATTATTTCTCATCTTTATTCTGATTATCTTGGAAATAACCCTCAGGCCATGGATGACCAAAGCCCCACCTGAAAGGAGTAGGAAACCAACCATGTCCTCCGATCCTTACTCCCAAATATATTAATACCGATGTTATTTCGTGCCCTTTTTCAGCTACGCAATCCATAAGCTTTATATCGGCTTTCCTTCGCTCTTTTGGTGATCCTCCAGCCCAATAGATTTTGTCATGCTCATAGCAGCACTCATAATAATTCCAATCTGGCCAGCATGAACAGCCATCGCTTTTAAATGGTTTCGCAGGTCCCTCAACAGGTTTAGGATGAAGAGTACAAGATACTAAAAGTAACGCACATAAAAAGGAAAATAAACAGTATTTCATTTTTAAATTACTTGGAGATGATAATTAACATATAAAATTTTATCCATCATCCTACTTTTTTTAAAGAGAGAAGCTAGAGTTTTAGGAGTAGCTGAGAAGAGAGAAGAAGTCGTTTGATCAGTAGCAGCGTGATGAATAAAATCCTGTTGAACTAAGCCGTTTTGGCATTGTTTTTACACTATCAATATCTATGAGGATTGTAAAGATTTTTTATGATCAAAAGATTTACAACAGCGCTAGTAAGAGGCGAACAAGAGGCGTGAATAATGTATTATTTGTCTGTTCCTTTTCTTTGTTTTTCTTCCTTCTTTTCTTTATAGGAGTCATTGTGTAAATACATGTGTGGCAAGACCCGGGTTTCTGATAACCTCTTTGCAATGCTGCTCTCATATCATCAACTTTCAGGACTTCATCCAGTGAAAGATATGGCCGCTTCAATCAACTCAATGCCAACTTAGAAGAAGTAATCCCCTTTATGGACATGTGTACTACTTCGTAGCTCTGTGCAACGCCTGGTATATATGTGATGCTTACTGATGTGATAGTTGGAATGGTAAAAAATCTTCAGCAAGCTTTTAGTTGATCAGAACTCACAGTTTTTTAAAAACCGAAAACCTTACAAAATCCTCATGTAACATATTGCTAGCTAATAATAAATCTCTTGTCTACAGAATTACATTATAGTTTGAAACGATAATGCCACTAATTAACGCTCCCATTATACCGATCCCGCCTTGATCGTTTCCAATTATGAATAAATTAGAATATCCTGTTTTGCCAGAAAAGGACTTTGCTTTAGAGCCATAGATTGCTCCATTTATATGTGATGTGAATCTATTGATAGTCTTAGGAGAAAACGAATCGGTATAGATTTGATTGGCTTCTATTAAGGATGGGTATTCATTGTATAAGTAATTTTTTAGATATGAAGTGTATTTGTCTTTCGTTAAAATATAATCATCTTCTGCAAGGTTATTCCAATCATCACCTGATTGAAAAGTGCAAATTTTTATTTGTAGCGGAGGGTCTTTGGGAAAGGAATAATTGTATAAAAATGACATTGAGTAGTAGGGAGACCTCTCATGTAATCTTGGCATGTTCCAAACAAAACTTTCTCTGTCGTAATTAAAGGATAAAGTATTTTTTATTCCAGTTTCTAGTATTGAATTATCATAACAAATTACAGTCTCAAAAAGAGATATATTGGAAATTTCAGATGAATTCTCACTTAAAAGTTCTTTTGTTTCATTAATTCCTACGCTAGACAAAATAGCATCGGCAACAATTGTGTCACCATCTGACGTAATTACTTCTACAATTTTATCTTTGAAAGCAATTAGCTTCTCAATTTTTGTGTTAAATTTAATAACACCACCATTGGATCCAAATTTCTTCATGAGCAAAAACAACACATTCTTGATTGAATCAGGTGAGCAACAACCATCAAGATAGATTGAACGGAAAATTATTGAATACGTTAAGAAATCAATAAATTCTTTTTTATAACCAGCGTAATAGAATACAGGAATTGATAGTAAGTCAATAATTCGCTTTGAACGAAATTGGGAGTGCAAAACATCCCAACAGTTTAAGTTTGCCCACTCAAACTCTTTCCCTTTTTGTTGAGTAAATTTAACAAAAGCGATGAAATCGTCTATAGAGTCTTTCGATAGTGATAAAATTGAGTCTTCAAGCGTACTTTCATCATTTGAAAAAAATAGTTGACCGCTGGCACTTTTTATTCTAGACGGGTATTTAGCTGGGTATAGATTAAGTTCTTCTCTAGTAATACCAAGGTTGCGGCAAATTAATCCTATTCCCCACTTTCTGTTCTGAACTTTATAATTTGTTACTGTGTGCAAACCGCTATTAAATAACATCTGTTCGTTTTTTGTTTTTCGAATGTAGTAGGAACTAAGCCCTCCCGATATATTATGAGATTCTAAAATAACAACTTTGTCTTGAAATTGGCTTAATCGCACTCCAGCGGACAAGCCAGATAATCCAGCACCAATGATTAAGCTATCTACCTTTGTTTCCATATTACAAATTTTTCCTTATACCTTCTTTTTTACAAGCCTTTCCACCAAGATGCTAGTCAAACAACAGAATCAGTCTAAAAACGAGGTCTCAAACAATAGGGCCAGGTTTTGACCTCCATAAAACAAGAGGATCATCTCCAATTAGTTGATAAAAATACAGGGGAAATATAGTGATATCAAATAGAATGGACATCCGGTATCTCTAAGATTATATGTTTGTCGAGCAAGATAAAAATTTTATCAAGGAGACCTGCGATGTCCGAAGTAAGTATAATACCCTATTTCCCCTTTCGTCGAATAAAAATTGCAAAACAAGAGGTTAATAACATTGCCAGTAAAGCTGTTATTAATGCTGTTCCCGATAAGCGGTTTCACCCTATATGCTATTTATGTGGACAGAAAGTATCGTCTTTCCACAGTTGGACTAAACGCTCCATTCGGGATCTAAACCTTGCTGGCACACAAGTCTGGCTTCATTGTGAATATCGCAAGCTGTTTTGCTCCAATTGCCAGCGCATTAGTATAATCGACAAACAATATCTTGAAGCCCAATATGGTCAACCAAACTATGACGGACTTCGCATTCTGGCTGTTGATGAAATTTCTCTAAGAAAGGACTACAATTACTTAGCCGAGGCAAACTGATAATATTCATAAAATCGACCAACTGGGAACCCATGGCCGAATAGGTTATGTTCTTATCATCAGCTAGTTATCTGAAATCCGATAGCCCCAGTTGTTTTATAAGCTTTACTTTCTCTTTTTGGTATTTTCTCTCTTGTGCTCTTTTTACCTGTCGCGATATACTCATTTAATGGCTCCTTATAGGTAATTCGCTAATGTCTTCAATATATTATACTTGCATGGAATCCTTTTGCAACAAATTGCTTTATCCTTTCTCAATTATTTCAAATAATTATAGCTTTGACATGGATTTAGGGTTAAAGAAAAAGGAGGTACTCTCAAATGCTATGCACCTCGATATTTCAGACTTATCCCGTTCGGTATATTGTTTCCTCTTTTCATTACATTCTGATTTTGTTTTATATAGATAGATACAATTATCACAACATGGATTAATACATGATCCAAAGGGATCAATAACACCACGGGTAATTTAGGGTATTCGCCTATTTACTTATGCTAAAAATTATTTAATCCTTAATAATGAAAAGACACTAACTACCTTACTATTATAGAAAAATAGCTAAATGACTGATATTAATTAACAAAATTAATTGACCAAAAAATAGGCAAAGAGGTAAAAACATTCTTTTTTTGAGGTGTTATGGATTCTAGTTGAGTACTTATACACAAATTTTCGACAAATTCTGTTGATAAAAATCATACTCCTTCATTCAATCCTTTTCTGCTTTCAAATATTTCGGTAAGAAGGACACCTCACAAATAGCTTCCCTTCATATTTTCATCACCTCATATTTTTCAGGACGTCCGCTTTGGTCTCTTGCTTGCATCGAGAACTCTCTTTCTTAACCTGATTGACTGGGGTGTTACTTCAATCAATTCGTCTTCCTTAATGAACTCAATGGACTGTTCCAGTGTCAACAACTTTGGAGGGACTAATTGTAGCGTTTCGTCAGAACCTGCTGCCCGCAAGTTTGTAAGCGCTTTTTCCTTTGTAACATTCACATCGAGGTCATTATCCCTTGAATTTTCGCCTATAATCATTCCTTCATAAACTGGTGTATTTTCTCTAATAAAGATAGTTCCTCTTGGTTGAAGGTGAGCGAGCGCATAAATGGTCGATTTGCCGATTCTGTCGGATACAAGGACTCCTGTCTGTCTTTTTGACATATGGCCATGCCATGGCTCGTATCCGTTAAACAGGTGATTGAGAAGGCCGGTGCCTCTTGTGTCAGTGAGAAACTGTGACTTGAAGCCTATCAGGCCTCTTGATGGTATCCTAAATTCAAGTCTCACCCTTCCGTGACCGTTGTTTTGCATCTTCTGCATCTTTCCTCTTCTCATTCCAACTTGTTGCGTTACTATACCGACATACTCTTCTGGCAAATCAATAACGAGCAGTTCCATGGGTTCGTGCAATGACCCGTTTGTTTTCTTTGTTATTATCTCGGGCATTGATACTGAAAGCTCATACCCCTCACGCCTCATCATCTCTATAAGGATTGCAATCTGCAGTTCTCCTCGACCCATTACCTTAAATGAATCCGCATTCGCAAAGTCTACCTTAATGGAAACATTGTATAACAGTTCTTTCTCCAAGCGTTCCCTTAGTTTTCTGGAAGTTACGTATCTTCCTTCCTTCCCAGCAAAGGGAGAGGTGTTTACTGAAAAGATCATTGAAATGGTAGGCTCGTCAACCTTGATCCGTTCAAGAGGTTTTGGATTTTCAATATCTGTAATCGTATCCCCGATGCTGATCTCTTCAATCCCTGCAAGTACGGCGATATCACCAGCAGTCACTTCCCTTGCGCTCTTACGTTCAAGCCCATGGAAGGTATACATGGAGTTTATATTTTTTTTAACTGCGTTACCCGTACTATTTATTAGGGCTACATTGTCACCAATCTTTATGGATCCTGAAAATATCTTCCCAATAGCAAGCCTACCAAGATAGTCGCTATAGTCTATGTTTGTAACTAGGTACTGAAGCAACCCTTTACTGTCGCCTTCAGGCGCAGGGACGGTATCAAGAATAAGTTCAAAGAGGAGCCTTAAATCACCTGATTTGTCACTGGGGTTACGTTTTGCTATCCCCTGTTTGGCATTGGTATAGACAATGGGAAACTCCAGTTGCTCTTCAGTAGCGTCAAGGTCAATGAACAGGTCATAGACTTCATTCAAAACCTCCTCTATCCTAGCGTCAGGCCTGTCTATCTTATTAATAACCACAATCGCTGGCAGATTCAGCTCAAGAGCTTTTTTCAGGACAAACCTGGTCTGGGGCAATGTGCCTTCGGAAGCATCAACCAAAAGGAGGACCCCATCCGCCATTTTCATTGTTCTTTCCACTTCACCGCCGAAATCAGCATGTCCCGGGGTATCCATAATATTAATCTTTACATTGTTATATATAACAGCAGTGTTCTTTGCCATAATAGTAATTCCCTTTTCTCGCTCCAGGTCAATGTTGTCCATGACCCTTTCTTGCACCTTTTCGTTGGTACGAAATATGCCAGCCTGCTGAAGCATGCCATCGACAAGGGTAGTTTTGCCATGGTCAACATGGGCAATAATAGCTATGTTTCTTAAATTCTCTTGTTTCATAATACCTCTTTTCCTCTCAGATTTTCTGTCCTACTATGTAGCTTGGCTTGGTGCAAGTAGGTTTCGTAAAAGCTCAGTCCATTTTTATTCAAAAGAGAATTTCCCATTTTCTCGGGAATATGGAGTATAATCGCTCATATATCAATGGTCATCGACTTCAAGCTCCTCTCTTGTTGTTTCGAGCTTAGTCTGTGTCTGCTCCCATTCCAGGAGGAATTCATCCAGTATTTTTCTCAGACTATTGTATTCGCCAATGAGCGTAACATATCTATCACTATCACTGTATATTTCTGGATTTGCAAGCAGGGTTTCTATTTCTTTCTGTTTTGATTCAAGTTCAGCAATCCGTCCTTCCAAACGATCGACTTCGTCCAAGATCGGTTTCAGGGTATTGTATATCAATTGGCGTTTTTCCGCTTTTTGTTTTTTTACTTTTTTACGATCATGTCCCTTCCTAGTCAATGTTTTCTTTCCTACTTCTTTTGTATGCAGGATGGTTACACTATAATTATTCGACGATTCTTTTTGTGCTTTGGCAATGTGGTAATAATATTCGTCTAGATTTCCCGGGTATTCTATAATTTCACCCTCTCTTATATCCCATATCTTTGTTGCGAGTCTATTGACAAACGACTGGTTATGGGACACAAATAAAAGGGTACCGTTGTATTCACAAAGCGCATCGATGAGTGCCTCTGAAGATGAAATGTCCAGATGATTGGTTGGTTCATCCATCACCATCAGATTCCCGGGCTTGATAAGGAGCTTTGCAAGTGATACACGGGCTCTTTCACCCCCAGATAGGACTCCTATAGTCTTGTCAACATCCTGCCCTGAGAAGAGAAATGCACCACATACTCCCCTTACAAAACCGATGTTTTCATCCGAGGCGACCTGGTGTACCTCTTCAATTACGGTCTTTTGGTGATTGAGTATGTCCGAGTGATGCTGTGCAAAATAGCTGATAGAGACTGCATGTCCTAGCGATATCATTCCCTGATCAGGTTTGATTTCTCCGGCAACCATACGAAGTAGAGTTGTTTTGCCACATCCATTTGGCCCGATAATGGCTATTCTTTCTCCTTGTATCACATTTAAATTAATGTCTCTATACAAAGGCAATTCATCAAACCGTTTGGATAGACCTTTGATGGATACAACAACCCTTCCACTTCGGGGAACATTGGGGAAGGAGAAGTGGGTCACCTTTTCTTTGCGGTGAGTTTTTATGAGTTCCATTTTTTTAAGCACTTTAATCTTGCTCTGTGCTTGTCTCGCTTTGCTTGCCTTGGCTCGAAATCTTTCAATAAATTTCTCAGCTTCTTTGACTCTTTGCTCCTGCTTTCTGGCTTTTGCCTCTAGGGTTCTCCGTTCCTCCTCACGGGCTTTCAGATAGAAATCGTAATCTCCGTTGTAAGATCTCATCCCCTCAGGACCAAAGCCAATAATACTATTGATCTGCCGGTTGAGAAAGTCTCTGTCATGGGACACGAGTATTATAGCACCAGCGAAGTCCTGCAGAAACTGCTCAAGCCAATGCACAGATGGGATGTCAAGGTGATTGGTCGGCTCATCCAAGAGTAGCAGGTCCGGTCTCTGGTATAAAAGACTGGCTAGGGCCGCCCTCATCTTCCATCCACCGCTTAGAGAAGAAACAGGTCTATCAAAATCAGATATTGTGAATCCAAGTCCTAAGAGGATCTTTTCCGCACCATGACGAGGATACTCCAAACCGAGTCTGTTGATCTCCTGGTGGATCTGGCCTAGCTCTTTTGCAATTCTTATCTGATCACGTTTGCATAAGACTTCTTTAAGGTAGATATTTGCACTGCTAAGCTTACTTTTCAGCTCGCTTCGTCCGGGAATAGATTCAATAACGGATTGTAAGAGAGGTCCAGAAAGAGTTTCTTGTACATCTTGAGGCAGATAGCCGATCCGGGTCCCTTTTGTCAAGATAACTTCTCCACTGTCCGGTGAGATTTCTCCCATTATAAGCCGAAGCAAGGTGGTTTTCCCGGATCCGTTCGAACCCACTAGCCCTATCCTACCTCTTGGGTCAATTTGAAACCCTATTTCATTAAAAATCTGCTTCCCGGAGAATGAAAGGGAGACTTTTACAACGGTTATAAGACTCATTTGAACAAAAATCTCAAAATAAAAAGTATCAGGTCATTTATGAATACACAAAAAAGAAGAAAAAAGGTATTTGTAACACTTCGGCCTTATGAAATAAAAAGATCTCATCAAGCAAAAAGCAGCAGTCGAATTTTAATATGTGTAGTTGTTTGAGTGTCCAAGTGAATTAAGAAAGAGAAAGGGAAAGATGCTCATTTTACACGTATTAAAATTTGATTACTGCTTCTTGTATCTCTTTTTTTAAGAGCTACAATGTTATTATATTCTAATGGACCGCTGTCCAAACGGAGATTGGAGTGAACAACTGCTTATTAATGATAGATTTCTGCTTTTTCAAATTACCAGTCTATATCTCATAAATCATTGTTTTTTTCAACAAAAAATTCTTCTGATAGAATCATGCTTCACACACAGAGTCAGAGAGTATTTTTACTCTTTACAAAATCGAATGATACTGATAAGCTATTGTTACATAAGATCAATAGAGAAGACCGGCATGGATAATGGAGAGACTTTCATGACATACAAGGCTGTGCTGTTCGATTTAGATGGAACCTTGATCAACACACTGGAAGATATAGGTGATGCAGTCAACCGGGTCCTTATTAACAGGGGGTTCCCCATACATACAACAGACGCATACAGATATTTCGTGGGTGATGGCGCTGCAAAATTGATCAAACGAGCATTACCGGTTGAAGAGCAAGGTGATGAGACTTTTGAAGCATGTCTGCAGGCTTTCAAAGAGGATTATGCGCAAAACTGGAATGTGAAAACAAGGCTGTATGAAGGTATTTCTGAGATGCTAGACACTTTAAGTTCTCACAATATAAAGATAGCCATACTATCGAATAAGCCTCATGAATTCACTGAACAGTGCGTCTCAGAATTCCTGCCTCATTGGAACTTTCAGGTCGTTATGGGCCAGCAAGACCCATTTCCTCTAAAACCAGATCCCAGGGGTGCCCTTGAAATTGCTCGATTACTCGAAGTTTTGCCTGAAGAGACCCTTTATTTGGGTGATACAAGTATAGATATGAATACTGCAAAAGCTGCCGGCATGTTTCCTGTAGGGGTGCTTTGGGGTTTCCGCCATGCTGAAGAATTGAAGCAAAGCGGGGCAAGGGTTCTTATAACGGAACCAATTCAGATTATAAATATGCTGAGTTGATCCTATGTGTAATACAAATGGGCTATTCATAAAAAAGTTTGGCTAAAAGACAAAGGAGGGATAGCAGAAAACTCATAATGATAGAATAGCTCAAAGGGATCTTCCTTTTGGACAATACCTTTTCATTGTGAGCATCCGGTAACAGTTTCAATACAAAGCCCAGATTTATCTATCCCAATTGCAAAAGAACCAGTTCGTGGAAGGACTATTATGACTATTGCTGAAATCATAGATAGATACAGGATTTTTGACGTTGAGTATTATCATTATTTTACTAACCATCTGCCGATGACTTTGATCGCACTTTTTAAGATGGGTGCAAAAGAGGAGAGGTTAGAACGTTTTGCATCTTTCTATATAAAGAGGCTCAAGAAGATTCACAGGACAGATTTTGTCATAAACCACGAAAACTGGAAGGAATATTTAGGAGAGCATAAGTACTTTTGTAATTATACGCAATTCCTTACAGATGAGTTCGATCGGCTCGGGAAGGAGGAGTTCCTTACTTACTATTTGTCTGATTTTATCAAAGGTGTTGCTGCCGGGGCATTCCATGCATTAATCAAAACTGCATACGCGATAATTATTGATGATAAGAAAGAGATTATTGACGCTGTATCTTATTTTGCAATATCATATTTGCCGTTGATTGATATAGATGAAATCGATTGCAGCTATGCGGAACCTATGGATATTTTGCAAAGGATAAAAGAGGATAACTACTTCAAAGGACAGAAATACACGGGGAATAATATATTTGAGAAAATGAAGGCTGTTTCACAAGATTCACACTTGAAAAGGAATATTCGAAGAATCGATGATAAGCCAGATATAATAAGTACAATAGCCAAAACAGTTCTAAATATATTTTTAAATTCAGGCAGTTTTACAGCGCTCCATACTGTGACCGCTACCCACGCCTTTCGGATCGTCTTGCCATATCTATCGGACAGATATAAGGCCATAAATTACTTATGGATAGCAATCTGTGCAGCATATATCACATTTTATACCCCTTCCTACACCAGAGAGAATATCTTCGATGAACAAGGGCTTCAATGGGAAGATATTCTAAAAAAGGCATCTGAATCAAACAATGAACACGTAATAAAGCTTATTTATTCTTGCCATGAAGAAAACAAGGTATATGGAGATCCTCTATATATTAAAGCAGCGGCGAAAGAATCTGAGTTTCCATCCGTTTAA
The DNA here is from genome assembly GCA_034189035.1 of Thermodesulfobacteriota bacterium. Classification (GTDB taxonomy): domain Bacteria; phylum Desulfobacterota; class UBA8473; order UBA8473; family UBA8473; genus JAUXFK01. The sequence goes on along the minus strand of JAXHVA010000028.1, from coordinate 27,964 downwards.
AGGGTTTTTGCCCATTTACCTCTTTGCATAGTGCAAAATATCCTTAATAAAGATAAAGGCTTGCTCCATACGACTTCAAAAATTGCCAAACGGAGTGTAACCACTTTAAATCGCTTCTCTTTTGCTTCGAGTTCCCTGAGAGACTAAAGTACAAGATTTTTTAACAATGAGACTTTGGATGACTGCCAAAGGAATTTCTGTTTGATCAACATCCCTGTTGAGTCATCGTTATTTGGCTAAACAGGCAGAAAGTCTGGTCCTTTTTACAAAAAGGAGATGAGTTAACCAACTTTTATGAGGTGGGAGATATGGAAAACAGTATCGAATCCAGGCTTCCTTTAATACAGGATGCAGATCTTTTAGGAAAGGTGGTATTGTTGAGGGTCGATCATAATGTCGTAAAGCAGGGAATAATAAGGGATCCTTATAGGATCGATAGTACATTAGGGACAATATATAATATTGTAGAGAGAGGAGGACGTCCAATCCTTATGACCCATGTGGGAAGGCCACTTAATAAAAGAACAGGAGAGATTAGCTATGATCCGAGCAATTCAGTTGAGCCCATTGTAAATTATCTTGAACATAAACTGCATATTGAATTTCATGTCCCAAGGTTCGATACTGGTTCAGGTAATGGTATTTTGGGTATAGATACTTCGATAAATTTGGCGATTAAACAACTGCGCAATAGGAAGATAGGAGGTATATATCTTCCAAATACGAGATGGTTTCAAGGAGAGGAAAGTAAAGGAAATATCCGAGAGAGCTTTGCCTTACAGCTTGCAGGATTGGCAGATGTCTTTGTCAACGACGCCTTTGGTAGCTGGCAGCCCCATGCCTCGACATATGATATAACGAGATATCTCCCCTCATTTGCCGGGTTTTTAATGCAGCAAGAGATAAAGAATCTTTCGTATGTATTAAACCCGATTCGACCTTTTGTCGCGGTTGTAGCAGGTTCTAAATACGATACAAAAATAGGGCCATTAAAAGAGATTTATAAAAAGGTGGATTACCTCATACTCGGTGGCGTCATATACAATACGTTTTTAGGTGCAAAGTACAAGGTCTCTATCGAAGGGGTTTCAGAGTCGGATATTGAAGCGGCTAAAGAGTTAGTTGAGGCAGACAAAAAGCATAATAAGATTATAGAATTGCCATATATTGTCGAATCAGATACTATTGAGGGGAGGATTCCAGGGAAGTTTAGAACGAGATCGATTAAGGAGATTGAAAAAGGAGGTAGGGCAGGATATATATTGGATGTTGATCCAAAATCTTTTGAAGACAAAGGAGTATTCGACCGTATTAGAGATGCAAAGACAATATTTGTAAATGCTGTTATGGGATATACACCACATTTTACAGATGGCTCAGAGGCACTCGATAGAACGATTGACCAGAACAGGGAGGCAAAGAAATTATATGGTGGGGGAGATACATTGCAGGAGTTTAAAAACCTTTGTCCTGGCCTGTATCTAGCAGTCCTCGATGATGCTCAGTATTACTTTTTCACTGGGGGTGGGACAGTACTCAAAGCCATTCAGGAAGGAAGCCCTTATGGTCTTAAACCTATAAAGGGACTGATTGAAAATAGAGGGGTTGCGCCATAATAATCCGTTATATTCATCCACTATTTCTGAGATAGGTTAATCCATATCAGTAAAAAAACCAAATTTTTATAATTTCGTTTGTTTTTATTTGACAATTTATCTTATCTTTAATAAAATATAGGGTTTAAAAATATTTTAGAGTTTTTATGATGGAGGCGATGAGAATGTGAATACCGAGTATTCGGCGTAGTGATGAGGAGACCTTTTATTCGGCCTTGAGGAGTTTTGATAAATAGTACGAAAAAGCAGGGATAAAATCTGAGTTAAAATAAGAGCGCATTTTTTAAATTCTAGTACAAAAAGAAAGGAAAGGGCTTTAGAAGCTAGGAACAGGTGACTAGAGTAAGGAGAGGTTTTAAAATGATCCTGTTTTTATAAACAAACGGAATGTATTTAATCACTTTCTCAATATGAAAGATATTTTCCATCCGGAGATGAGGAATATTACAGACGAATAAAACCTATGGGTCTGAGTCTATATGAATATGTCCATTTTTTATAAAATTTCCACTTGGGATTATAATCGAAATTCATAAGGACACGCATTTCTCGATACAGACGCAAAGATTATATATAAAAGACGATTACTCGATTTACACTTAGATAATTCTCGATAGCGATTCCCAATCTACCCAATTAATAATCTTAATCACTTCTTTCTTCACTTCAATTATGTTGGATTATATCTAAAAAAAGGGCCTAAAAGAGTAAATAAACGTCAGAGAAGAATGAATGAGCATACATTAAGGGTTCTTGAATTTAACAGTATATTGAGTTTGTTAAAAGGACATGTAACATCCTATTTAGGTGAATCTCTATGTGAGTCTCTTAAGCCAATTTCTGACATAAAGGAGATTGAAACTCTTCTTGACGAGGTGAGTGAGCTAAAAGAGATATTACAGAACTATGGAGATATCCCTATAGGCGGGGTTATGGATGTAGAAGAGTCCATTAAAAAGACGAGAGTCGAAGGATTTGTCCTTGATCCTACTGAAATCATTGATATATTTAGCACTTTAAATGCTACACATCGTCTTAAGGGTTTCTTTGAGAAATTAGGCGGGGATTGGTACCCATTAACAAAAGGTATAGCAAAGTGTTTAATTGATCTCCCGGAGGTTGAACGCAGGATTAGAAAGACTGTAGGAGATAGGGGGGACATATTAGATAGCGCCAGCCCAAAGTTGAACCGAATAAGGCAAGAGATAAAAAGTTGTAAGGCAAAGATACATAGCTATTTGGAAGGTTTATTCGCGAACAGTTTATTCCAGCCCTTTTTCCAGGAAAAGATAATTACTATTCGAAATGGAAGATATGTAATCCCAGTGAAGTCGGATTTTAAGGGTCATATTCAGGGAATTATACATGATCATTCTCATAGCAAGGCAACATGTTTTATTGAACCTCTATTTACAATAGAATTGAATAACGAACTCGGTATCCTTTCTAAGGAAGAGAAGGATGAAGAGATTCGAGTATTAAGAGAATTAACTTCCCATATTCAGGCGAATGCGAATGAAATTCTTTCGAATCTGAGAGCCTTGGGTAAAGTAGACTTAACATTTGCCAAGGCGAAATTCAGTATTGATTTACATGCAATACGACCTGTATTAAACGAAGAAATGCATGTCAATTTAATCAATGCCTATCATCCCTTACTCCTCTCTTTTAAAGACGGCTATAAGAATAAAGATAAACCGGTCAATTTAACCAACGATGTGGTTCCTATTGATATCCATTTTAGTAAGAGGTGTAATACTTTAATAATTACAGGTGCAAACACTGGAGGAAAAACAGTTGCTCTGAAAACAATAGGTATATTGACGCTGATGGTGCAAGCAGGTATGCACATCCCAGTTAAAGACGGAAGCAGCGTAGCGATCTTTGATTCAATATTTGCGGATGTTGGAGATGAACAAGACATAGAGCAGAATATCAGTACCTTTTCTTCACATATCCTTCAAATAGTTGAGATTTTAGAGAAAGCCGATGAGAGATCTTTAGTTCTTTTAGATGAAATTGGAGTGGGTACCGATCCGGATGAAGGAGCAGCGTTATCAATGGCCCTGCTTGACTATTTAAGAGAAAAAAAAGCGAGTATCATTACCACAACCCATCTCAATCTATTAAAAGCATATGCATATCTCCATGAAGACGTGACGAATGTTTCCGTTGCGTTTAACTCCGAAACCATGGAACCACTGTACAGACTTGTGTATGGGGCTTCAGGTGAAAGCAACGCCCTGGTCATTGCTAAGAAATTGGGAATTCCACGAGAGATATTGAATCGGGCATCGGGTTTTTTAGCGGAAAGTAATAAGGGAATTTCAAATTTGATAGGGGCTCTTGAAAAAACCCAAAAAGAGGTTATAAAAGAAAAAGAGGAGATCAAAAGGTTAAAAGAGATACATATCGTCTACCAGAAACAGTTAGATTCTCTACTGGATCAAATCAATAAGAAAAAGGAACGTCTTCTCATAGAAGTTGAGGCTGAGGTTGAGAGCCTATTAAACAATGTGGAGCATGAAGCAAAGGAGATACTGAAGGATGTTAAGAAGAATGGCCGTGCTTTTTCTAAAGTGAAAGAAGGTCTGAACGAAATCAAAGAAAAATTTGAAAGCTATAGGCCTAAAAGAGATAAAAAGCCCTTTTCAGTTCCACAGGTTGGCGACTTTGTAAAGATATCTCCCCTCAATAAGGAGGGAGTCATATTTAGTATGCATGGGGGAGCCGACAAGGTTGAGGTACTCATCGGCGACTTGAAGGTGAAGGTAGATATAAGTGACCTTGAACAGGCAAGTCTTGATAAAAAAGTTCATAATTATAGGGCTACAGGGAATAGGTCGAGAGGCTATGATATATGGAAAGAGGTCTTTGTTGATTCCACTGTATCTGAAATGTTAGGCAAGGTTAATGTTGTCGGGCTAAGAGTAGAAGAGGCTATTTTATTGGTTGATAAGGCAATAGATAATGCCGTGCTCCATGGAATAACAAGGTTGGATATCGTCCATGGGATTGGGACCGGAAGGTTGAGAGAAGCCATAAGAGGCCACCTAAAACTTCACAATTATATAGATAATTATAGAGCAGCCGATTTATCACAAGGCGGTGCCGGTGTTACTATTGCTGATGTTAAGGCGTGATTAAAGGATTGGGGATATTTTGAAAGGGTACATTCCTGAGGAAAAAATCGCACAGATAAAAGATGTTGCGAGTATCGTAGATGTTATATCGAATTATGTTTCTTTAAAAAAGGTAGGGAATAACCATAAGGGGTTATGTCCCTTCCATTCGGAAAAGACCCCTTCTTTTGTTGTGAATGAAGAGAAGCAGATATTTCATTGTTTTGGATGCAATGCAGGAGGCAATGTGTTCACTTTCTTGATGAAGATAGACAACCTTTCATTTCCTGAGTCTGTAATGGGACTGGCCAAGCAATACGGGATCAAAATTCCCATGATTAAGGAATCAGATGCGGATAGAGAAGAAACACTGAAAAGAGAATGCTTGTTTAAGTTAAATGAGCTGGCTTCGAATTACTACCATACTATTTTAATAAATGAAAAAGAGGGAGAAAAAGCAAGGAAATATCTCACAAAAAGAGGCATCAGCCCTGATATGATCACCACCTTCAAGCTTGGGTTTGCAGTGGACAGTTGGGATAATTTATTCAAATTTTTTTTAGAAAAAGGTGTTTCTGTATCAAAGGCCTCAGAAGTTGGATTGATTATACCGAAAAAGAAAAAGGGTTTTTACGATCGCTTTAGAGGGAGGATAATTTTTCCTATAATTAATGTTCAAAACAGGGTTGTTGGGTTTGGAGGAAGGGTGTTGGATGACAGCCTTCCGAAGTACCTTAATTCGCCGGAATCCATTATATACAATAAAAGCAACTGCCTCTATGGAGTAAATATTGCTAAAGATTTTATAAGAAACAACGACAAAGTAATCATTGTAGAGGGGTATCTGGACCTTTTGAGTTTGAATCAGTATGGCATAAAGAACGTTGTGGCTACATTGGGGACTTCTTTGACCTCAAGCCATGTCAGTACTTTGAAGAGATATACGAAGAACATTATAACCATATTCGATGCGGATGATGCAGGAGAAAAGGCTGCAGCTAGGAGTCTTAATAGCTTTTTAAAGGAGGGTCTCTCACCGAAGATAGCAATCCTTCCGTCGGGTTTTGACCCGGATATTTTTATAAAAGAGTTTGGTAAAAAAGCTTTTGAAAGAATCATAGCTTCCTGTATCCCCCTTGTTGAATTTGTGACCAATGAGGCCATAGAGAAACACGATTCTTCTTCAATGGAGGGGAAGATAGAAATTATACAGGAGATTTCACCTCTTTTATCAAAGATAGAGAGCAGATTAGAAAGGGATCTCCATATTCAGGAACTCTCCAGAAGATTGGATGTAAAAGAGAGTACAATTATCTTACAACTCAGAAATACAAAGAGGGAACCAAAGGAATTACAAAGACAAGAAAACAGGGGCATGGATAAAGACTTGGCTGAAAGAATCTTGCTGCAACTCATGTTAATAAAAAAAGAGGTTATTCCTATAATAAGAGATGAGGCTGTGATTGAAGATTTTAACAATTATCGTTACAAAAAGATCGCTTTTTTGATCTTACGTGTTTTCGATAAAGAAAAATATGTGGATCCAGCAAAAATAATGAATCGATTTGAAGATGAAAGTTCAAAAGAGCTCGTTTCTATGTTGTTAGTGCAAGATGACAGTATTGTTGATGTAAAAAAGACGCTTAAAAACTGTATATATAAGGTTCGTATGAATAAAATAAAGAAGGAGAGGAAGATAATTGATATGAGGATCAAAGAAGCAGAAGAGAAAAGAGACGAATTGCACTTGAGAGAGTTCATAATCTCAAGGCAGGAACTGATAGAAAGGGAAAAAGACTACAGGAAATCTTTTTTCATACCTTAATACTTAGGAGACATGAAGTGAGTGATTCAAAGCCCTATGTATAAGGAGGATCTTTAATGCCGAAAAAAGCAAAGATAGAAGAGGTAAAGCAACTCATTGATATGGGTAAGGAAAAAGGGTTTCTTACTTATGATGAGGTAAACGATATACTGCCTTCAAATATAGTGTCTGAGGAGCAAATTGATGATTTAATGGTAATGTTCGATGAGATGGACATTGAGATTGTCGATGCTGTAAGAAAGGGGAAAGTAGCAAAGAGGAAGATTTCTGAATTGGAGGGAGAGGACAATGAATTGGATTTAGGAGAAGAGCCCCATATTAAAACCAATGATCCTGTAAGAATGTACCTCAGTGAAATGGGTTCTGTTTCTTTATTGACTAGGGGGGAAGAAATCCAGATAGCAAAGGAGATTGAAGAAGGAGAAAGAGAAGTTGTAAAGGCCGTATTAGAAACTCCAATAGCAATAAAGGAAGTAGTTGCTTTATCTGAAAAGCTGAGAAGAGGAAAGATTTCAATAAAAGACATAATAGGGGATTACGAGGAAGAAGAACATCTCAATTGTGAATACCATACAATGAGATTTTTTATGCTCGTTGAAATGATAAAGGAACTCTGTGAAACGAATAGGGATATCCAGAAATTACTATCACAACAAGAGGATATTGATACCCCTGATAAAGAGGAGCTTCGCAAAGATAGGGTTGGAAATAAAGAAAAAATGGTTGCCCTGTTAATGGATATCAATCTCAATAGAAAACAGATCGAAAAGATCGTCCATAAAGTAAAGAGTCTGAATGATAAGATTGAAAACGCAGAAAGAGAAATCTGGGAGTGTGAAAAGAGATATGGGATAGAAGTTAAAGATATTAAGAGATTGATCCGGCAAATGAAAAAGAGGGGAGAACAGGAGTATGATAGATCTTTAGAGAATACAGAGTTAAACAGCTCATCTTTGAAGGAACTTGAGAGAATAATTAAGAATTCACGAAGGAAGATCAGGAGAGCAGAGACTGAGACAGAGTTTTCCGCAAAGAGATTAAAGAAGATCGTTAAGAGGATTGACGATGGAGAGATTAAGGCAAAATCCGCAAAAAGTGAGCTTATAGAGGCAAACCTCCGTCTCGTAATAAGTATAGCTAAGAAATATACCAACCGTGGGCTTCAGTTCTTGGATTTGATCCAGGAAGGAAACATCGGTTTAATGAAGGCAGTGGACAAATTTGAATATCAAAGAGGATATAAATTCAGCACGTACGCAACCTGGTGGATTCGTCAGGCGATCACAAGGGCAATAGCAGATCAAGCCAGAACTATCCGTATACCTGTCCATATGATTGAGACGATAAATAAATTGATTCGAACTTCACGGTATCTTGTTCAAGAAATAGGAAGAGAACCAACGCCTGAAGAGATTGCCGAAAAGATGGAGTTGCCTTTGGATAAAGTGAGGAAGGTATTAAAGATAGCCAAAGAACCTATTTCGCTTGAAACCCCTATCGGAGAAGAGGAAGATAGCCATCTAGGAGACTTTATTGAGGATAAAAAAATTATATCTCCTTCCGATGCAGTTATTAACCTAAACCTCTCCGAACAGACTCGCAAGGTACTGGCTACCCTCACACCGCGGGAAGAGAAAGTCTTAAGGATGAGATTTGGGATAGGGGAGAAGGCTGATCATACATTAGAGGAAGTAGGACAGGATTTCAATGTAACGAGAGAGAGGATCAGGCAAATAGAAGCGAAAGCTTTAAGAAAATTAAGGCATCCTAGTAGAAGTAAAAGGCTAAAAAGCTTCGTTGAAAAATGATTTTCATACCTTTTTCTTGACAAATGATACGAGTTATTCTATTATCTTTTAACTTAGCTTGCATATAAATTTAAGTAGTGTCCATAAATGAACATTACATATATTCCTCAAAAGGGCCCATAGCTCAGTTGGAAGAGCCACCGGCTCATAACCGGTAGGTCCCTGGTTCGAACCCAGGTGGGCCCACCAATTGATCATAAAGAAAGGAGTAAAAGGCTTGAAAGGGCCTTTAAGAAAGTTTATAGATTTAAACCGCAAAATCTAGTAAAAGATGCACCTAAAAGGTGCATTTTTTTTATTTTTGGTTTAACATAAATGTATATATCGGGGGAGGAAGGATTGCGAGAACAGATCGACATGCTAGTGAAGCTCCAAGACCTGGATCTGGATATAGAGAGAATTGAGGAGGCAAAAGAGACCTATCCTCAAAGAATAGCGATGTTAAGGAAAAAATTAGAGAAAAAAAATGAGATAACAGAATTAAACAGGACCCAAATTGCTGATTTAGAGAAATTAAGGTTAAAAGAAGAGAATATTTTCGAAAATGAGATCAATAATATTAAGAAATCCGAAGAAAAGCTATTATCTGTTAAGACAAATAAGGAGTATCAAGCTGTCTTGAAGGAGATTGAGATCGCCAAGGGATCAAATAGCGAGAAGGAAGAAACTATTCTTAGTATTTTAGAAGAGATTGATATACAAAAAAGGGAATTGAAGGAGAAAGAAGAAGAACTTAAGAAGGCTCATAATGATTATGAAGAGGAAAAGAACGGGCTATTAGAAAAAATGAAGGAGTTTGAAAAGCAACTTTCAGAAAAGATAAAAACTAAAGAAATTCTGCATTCCAAGATAGATACTGAATTGTTTAAAAAATACAAAAGCATAAAGAATCACAGACAGGGGATAGCTGTTGTCCGAGCAAAAAACGGGTTTTGTCAGGGGTGCAATATGGATATTCCGCCACAGCTTTACAACGAAGTACAAAAGGGTACGGATATGGTTTTCTGTCAGAATTGTAATCGAATTCTTTATTGGAGGGACAATGACGCCCCGCAGAAGTAATATATGAACAGGCCTTTACCCAAATAAGAAAACGATGAGGAAAGATATTCCGAACAGGTTGAAGTTAGAGATTATGAATCACCTTGCTGAGCATATGAGCTTCAAAAAAGTTAGTGATATATTTCCAATGATTTCAATGAAGGATATTCAGAACGTAATATATCAAGCAGCAGAGTATTTCCAGGGTGATTCAATTTCAAAATTGGATGTTCTAGATTCAAAATTTGACCATCTGCATCTGTATACTGATGGGGCAAGTAGAGGAAACCCAGGTGAGGCTGGAGCAGGAGTGGTTATTCTGGATAAGGCAGGAAACGTCATTAAGGAGTCAAAAGAGTACTTGGGGAATACTACGAATAATAGCGCTGAATACAGGGCACTGATCTTGGGACTACAAGAGGTCTTGAAACTCGGTGGGACAAAAGTTAACATTTTTTCGGATTCGGAATTGATGGTCAAACAAATCAAAGGGTTTTATAATGTAAAGAACCAAGGTTTGATATTATTGTACAATGAGGTAAATGAATTGTTGGAAAAATTTATAAAGTATGATATAAAACACATAAAAAGGGCGCGAAATAGTCATGCAGACCGGCTTGCCAATGAAGCGATAGATAAGAGGAGGGTGCAAAATATCCAAGAATAAAAACATTTAAATACGCAAGAATGCTAAAGCAGGTCAAATGATCGCTGGTTCAGTCTGACAACACAGGCTTAACGAGAGGAAAGTCCGGGCTCCACAGGGCAGGGTGGTCCGTAACACGGACTGTCTCGAGAGATCGGGATAAGGAAAGTGCCGCAGAAAATAAACCGCACTAAGAACAGGCCTTTAAGGTTATGGATCAGTGTAAGGATGAAACGGTGAGGTAAGAGCTCACCAGTTTCGATGGTGACATCGGAAGCTTGGTAAACCCCACCTGGAGCAAGACCAAATAGATCCTGTCTTCTCTAAAATGGAGAAGTTGAATTGCCCGTTCAATATCACAAGAAGTCTCTAATAGAGCATTTCCTGAGATGACAGGGCGGGTAGGTCGCTCGAACCCGATGGCAACATCGGGTCTAGATGAATGATCATTGCCTCATAAGACCTTTTTTTAGTTTGAGGTGTTTTTCCCCGAAAATTCAAAGAAGGTTTGATCCATTGAGGAACAGAACCCGGCTTATGATCTGCTTTGGCTTTTTAAGATATTATGTTGTTCGTCTAAGTGTTTAAGGCAAGAGAAACATATAGGATGCTGGATTTAAGATTCGTACGAGAGAATATAGAAGAGGTCAAAGAACAGATCAGACAACGCGGTGTTGTATTGGACCTCGAGGCATTTGCCCGACTGGATTCGGAAAGGAGGGATCTCCTGCAAGAGGTTGAAGGTCTCAAGTTTCAGAGGAATACTGTATCTGAGAAGATAGCCAGCCTAAAAAAAGATAAAAAGGACGCTTCATCTGAAATCGCTGCAATGCGAGAAGTTGCTCAAAAGATAAAAGAGCTGGATGGAAAGCTGAAAGAGCAGGAAGATGCGCTGAATCAGATTATGATGGATCTTCCGAATACACCTCATTCATCTGTACCGATTGGCAGCAATGAAGAGGATAATATTGAGATAAAGAGGTGGGGAGAAATTCCTGAGTTTCATTTTAATCCAATGACCCACTGGGATATTGGAGAGAAACTGGGCATACTCGATTTTGAGAGGGCTTCTAAAATTACAGGCGCAAGATTTACTCTGTACAAGGGGTGGGGGGCGAAGTTAGAGCGGGCCTTGATCAACTTCATGCTGGACTTACATACCCATGAACACAACTATAAAGAGGTGTTGCCACCGTTTATAGTAAACAGACAGAGCATGACAGCCACTGGGCAACTTCCCAAATTTGAGGCAGACCTTTTCAAGTTAGAAGGCCTCGATTACTATTTAATACCGACTGCAGAGGTGCCTGTAACCAATATCCATCAAAACGAGATACTGAAAAGCACGGATCTTCCTCTATATTATACTGCACATACTCCTTGCTTTCGAAGCGAGGCAGGTAGCTATGGGAAGGATACGAGAGGGCTTATAAGGCAGCATCAATTCAATAAAGTAGAATTGGTGAAGTTTGTTGCCCCTGAGACTTCATACGATGAACTGGAAAGTCTCCTTGTCAATGCGGAAGAGGTTTTAAAGAGGTTGGGATTGCCTTACAGGGTTGTTAGTTTATGTACTGGAGATCTCGGTTTCTCAGCAGCAAAGACATACGATATTGAGGTTTGGCTGCCAGGACAAAACAGGTTCGTTGAGATATCTTCCTGCAGTAACTTTGAAGACTTTCAGGCCCGCAGAGGAAATATCCGATATAGACGAGAAGGGAGATCAAAGACTCGTTTTGTCCACACCCTCAATGGGTCAGGCCTTGCTATAGGGAGGACTCTCATCGCAATATTAGAGAATTATCAGCAAGAAGACGGCACTGTAAAAATACCAGAATTATTAATACCATATCTTAGAGGCGAAAAGAAGATAGAGGGATGGATTTAACTTAGAGCAAAGGAGGGATGGCCGAGTGGTTTAAGGCGGCGGTCTTGAAAACCGTTGACCGAAAGGTCCGTGGGTTCGAATCCTACTCCCTCCGCCATATCACATCAAAGAGATAGAATAAAATGTTTAGTAACTGTTTTGCCATATCAAAATACGACAAAACAGTTACAGTATTTGAGATATTTTACGGAGAGATGGCCGAGTTGGCTTAAGGCGCTCGCCTGCTAAGCGAGTGTGGGGTTAAAACTTCACCGAGGGTTCGAATCCCTCTCTCTCCGCCAGTGCGCCCATAGCTCAGATGGATAGAGCAACGGACTACGAATCCGTAGGTCGCAGGTTCGAATCCTGCTGGGCGTACCAGAACTTCATGGAGGATTTAATGGTTTCTAAACACAAGGCACGAATTGAAGCGCAACTATCTCATCAGTTGTATATGAGGACACAGGAGCAGTGGATGATGCGAAAAGGGGCAAAAGAATTGCCTTTTATCACAATTTCGAGAGAATACGGTTGTCACGGTTATGAAGTAAGCGAGATCTTGCAGGATAAACTGAACAGAATAACAGATAAAGAATATCCTTGGGGTATTTTTGATAAAGAAGTTGTCAGGAAAATAGCTGAAGAACACCAACTTTCTGAAGAATTGGCGAATTCGCTCGGCGAAAATCAGCGTTCACTTATGCAGCAGTACATGGATCATATATTCTTTAAAAGGCCAAATGAGTATAAGATCTTCCAGTATCTTACCCAGGCATTGATAGGTTTGGCTGAAAAGGGTCATGCGATCCTGATTGGGCGGGGTGGTTGCATCATTACAAAGAATGTTAAAGCTGGATTTCATGTCCGTCTCATTGCACCCTTTGAATTTCGTGTTGAAAAAATCAGAAGGGAGATGGAGATTTCGAAAGATGAAGCAGAAAAGCATGTAAAGGAAATGGAAAAACAAAGAGAAGCATTCATTGAGAGGTACACGCTGAAGTCAATACATGATCCCAAAAACTTTCATATAATATTCAACAACTCCCTTTATTCTCCGAATGAAATTGCAGATACAATTATATATAGCCTTAAGTTGAAAGGGTATGTATAAAGGTAGTGCTCTTGCAAAAGAGACAATACAAATTTATATTGCCCACAAATACCCTATGCGGGTGATAGTGCGAATAAATCGGGAAATTTATTTAACTATCAAGTACAAAGAGTTCCCTTGCTTCACCAACTGTAAAGATTGAACCTGTTATTAAGACCATATCTTCTCTTTGTGCCAATGATATCGCAAAGGTTACAGCTTCTTTTACATCCTGGATAAGATAGGTCTCTTTGCGGTACTTTTTTATCACTTTATAGAGGATTTGTGAGGAGGCAGTCCTGTCCATTTTTGGCTCTGTGAGTATGACCCTGTGTGCTAAAGGAACGAGTCGTAAAAGGATTGATTTGAAGTCTTTATCCAGCATTATTCCCATAACCAGGATTAATTTTTGAAATGAGAAAATCCCATCTTGTATTGCATCCTTGAGTGCTTTTGCCCCAGCTGGATTATGGGCACAATCCAAAATTACAAGGGGATCTTTTCCAATAACCTCCATCCTGCCTGGCCAGTATGCATTCTCTAGTCCATGATAGACTGATTCATCACTTATCTTGTAACCATTTTCTTTCAATACCTCTATAGCTCCTAAAGCAATAACTGCATTGGTTATCTGATGCTTTCCTTTAAGAGGTAACCTTAAAGCGCAGAATGTATCTTTAATCCCGTAGTAATTGAATCCCCCATTACGTAGTCTTCTTGCTCTCATGTCTGTACCGACCCTGTAGAGTGCTGCCTTAAGATCCATACATTTTTCCTTGATACAGGTAAGGGCAGAGGGCTGGGTTACTGCTGTGATTACAGGAATATCCTCCTTTATGATCCCAGCCTTTTCAAAAGCGATTTTTCGAATCGTATTACCGAGGTATTGCTGATGGTCTAAAGATACATTCGTAATAATAGATAGCAATGGGCTTACAACATTAGTAGAATCGAACCTCCCCCCCAACCCGACTTCGAGGATGGCAATATCGACTTCTTGTTCTAAAAGATAAAGTAATGCGATTGCTGTTGTAAACTCAAAGAATGTAATATTGTGGACAATGTCAGTATTCTCAATCCTCTTATAGATGAAGTCCGTCAATTCAGCAACCCTTCTCTCCGGTATCTCCCGGTTGTTTACCTTGATCCTTTCGGTAAAACGAATCAGATGAGGAGAGGTGTATAGACCGACTTTAAACCCGGCACTGTCCATTATTGAAGAGATGATAGCAGCAGTAGAGCCTTTACCATTAGTGCCACCAATATGGATAATCTTTAGCTTTCTTTGAGGGTTATCTAAGAGGTCTAAGAGTCTCGTTATATTACTGAGTCCCAGCTTTATCCCAGAGGCCTGAAGGCTGTAAAGGTACTGGATGGATGTGTTATATGAAAGAAACAAAACGCTAAGAGAATCCTTTCTTATTCATTTAGGATAGCTTTTCATTTAATTGTCTTCAGCATTTTCCATAATAAAGGCATCCTTATCAAATATCGATATCTGTATTGTCTTGAGTGAGTTTGTTGACCTTTCTATTGAGGTTTTTTACAATTATTACAAGAGCCTTGTATCCAACGGTTAACTCTTCGATCCAGTTATCCAATCTTTTAACCTCTTCGGATACCTCCTCAATGCTTTTTCTTATATGATTCATATTCCTCGATAGACCTTCATGGTCTCCATCGATTTCTTCAGCATTTTCCATAATAAAGGCATCCTTATCAATATCGATATCTGTATTGTCTTGAGTGAGTTTGTTGACCTTTCTATTGAGGTTTTTCACAACCATTACAAGACTTTTGTTTTTAGCGGTTAACTCTTCGATCCAGTTATCCAATCTTTTAACCTCTTCGGATACCTCCTCAATGCTTTTTCTTATATGATTCATATTCCCCGATAGACCTTCATGGTCTCCATTGATTATTTGAAGCCATTTATCGATACCTTTGATATCCTCTTCTAATTTTTTGACTTTCTCTGACAGGCTTTTTACACTTTTTGAACTTTGTTTGCCAAAGACTCTTGCATCAGAGATAAAAAGAGGCAGGATAAGGACAAGCAGGATTATGATTCCCAATTTATATTGATGTAACAACTATTCAATCACCCCCTCCCCCCCCCTGGTTTGTTATGATTTTAGAAGAGATCTGGCAATGATCATCTTTTGAATATTACTGGGCCCTTCATATATCTGAATCCCTTTTGCATCTCTCATCATCCTTTCTAATGGATGATCCTTCGTATAACCGTGGCCACCGAGAATTTCAACAGCCTCTGTGGTTACCTCCATTGCAACCTTTGTTGAAAAGTACTTGGCCATTGCTGCAAATCTGGGTATCTTTTCAGGCTCTGATTCCTGGTCGATCATATGGGCAGCCTTATACACGATACACTTGGCAGCCTCTATCTTCGTTATGATCTCCGCGAATTGGAACTGAATCCCCTGGAACTCAGTCAGGGGTTTTCCAAAGCAGATCCTTTCTTTGGCATATTTAAATGAATAGTCAAAGGAACTCTGTGCGACTCCTATTGCCTCAACAGCGATTAGTACTCTGGCCTGATTGAATACGCCAACTACAATCCGAAAGCCTTGCCCCTCAGGCCCCAGTCGATTCCTCTCCGGCACGGAAGCATCCTCAAATATCAGCTCTGTCATTGCGGTGCCCCTTTGTCCCATCATATTTTCATTCTTGCCTATTGAGAATCCCGGTGTGTTTTTTTCTACGATAAAGGCGGATATTCCTCTGTGTCTGGCTTCTGGATTAGTAACGGCAAACAGGGAAAAAAACTCTGCGACACCTCCAAGAGAGATAAAGCATTTCGTTCCATTTATGAGATAGTCATCACCGTTTCGTTTTGCCCTGGTTTTCATAGAGGCCACATCTGAACCGGCTTCCGGCTCTGTAACACAGAGGCATCCCAATTTCTTTCCTTCGATGATCTGTGGGAAATACCAATCTTTCTGTTCTTTTGTGCCTGCAGCCTTCATAACCAGGACACCCCCTATGGTCTGAACCATAAACAGGGTTGAAACAGAAAGCGACGCTTTGGCAATCTCTTCGGCTACAGTGCAAAGCGTAACAATGCCACTGCCAGACCCGCCGTATTCTTCCGGAACTGCCATATTGAGGATTCCCTGTTCCCTGAGGAAATCAGCGATATCCCAGGGAAATTCATCTTTCACGTCAATCTCCGTTGAACGGGGGGTGATCCTCTCCTTTGCCATCTTTTTTACACTTTTTCTTAAGAGATCCTGCTCTTCATTGAATTCGAGACGCATAAAAAACCTTACTGGAATGGATTGAATTACATTGTAACAGTTTAGTTTTTTGAAAAGAGCTGCAAGGAGCGGCGATCAAATTTTAATCCGTGTAAAACTCCCATTCAAGTGAGCGTAAACAAAGAACAGTATATCACATCCAATTAATTAAGTATCTCCATTATAACTTATTTCAGATATAAAATGTGAGGTTATCCTATGTGCTTTCTTAACGCTCACTAAGACGCTCAGACAACTGCACGCATTAAAATTTGACCATCGCTTCTTGCTTGCTGATAGTTTTCTATTTCATAGCGCTAAAATGATATATTGTATTATTGAAACAATCAATACGGAGAGGTAAGTATATTAAAAGGATCATAGCTCAATCCATAGACTTCCCGTATGGTTCCCTGTATCTCCCCTATTGTTGCGTATGCCTTTAATGCCTCCATTATATGAGGGATGAGATTTTCCTTTTCTCCCAATTTCGCCTTTTCTTTGAGGTTTATTATAGCCCGTTTTACTTGATTTGCATCCCGTGTCTCTTTCAGTCGTTTTACATTTGCAATCTGTTTTTCTTCTGTTTCAGGAGGGATACTGTGTAACTCCCTTGGGGATTCATCCTCTTGCTGGGTTGATAGTGTATTCACTCCCACAACGAGGCGTTCCTTACTATCAATCTCCTTTTGTAATTGAAATGCAGCTTCATCTATCTTTTCATCGATCCATTCTTTTCTCATGGCCTCTGCCATGCCACCCAATTTATCTATCTCATCTATGAGCGCTATTGCCCTTTCTTCAATCGTATTTGTAAGACTTTCAACAAAATACGATCCGCCGAGGGGATCTACAGTATTTGAAACACCGGTCTCATATGCAAGGATCTGTTGGGTCCTTACAGCGATCCGTTGGGATTCTTCAGAAGGAAGAGCGATCGGCTCATCATAGGAACAACAGTGCAGGGATTGGACTCCACCCAATACAGCGACCAAGGCCTCAATAGAGATCCGAATGATATTATTCAAAGGTTGGTTTTGCACCAGGGAAGAGCCTGCAGTATGAACACCAAACCTGAACTTCCATGAATTCGGTTTTTTTGCCTTAAATCGTTCTTTCATAATCTTCGCCCATAATCGTCTTCCAGCCCTCAGTTTGGAAACCTCTTCAAAGAAGTCTATGCCTGCTGAGAAATAGAAAGATATCCGGCTTGCAAAATCATCGACATCGAGCCCTCGATCTATCGCTTTTCTTATATATTCCATAGCAATCCCAAACCCAAAAGCAATTTCCTGGGGGGCATCTATACCGGTCTCTCGCATATCATAGGCATTTACTGAGTTGGTGTTCCAAAGAGGCATGTTCTTCGTACAAAATTCTATTATATCCACAGCCAGTTTAATGCTGAGGTCAATCGGGTTGCTCAGCTTACCATAACAATAACGGGAATGCAAAGGATCATTTGCGATCGTTCCTCTTAGTTTTGCAATATCTATCCTTCTTTTTTGTGCCACGGTTATGTACTGAGAAAATACAACAGGGGCAAGGCAAGAGGCGCAAAGGAGGGCTACACTGACCTTGCCAAGTGATATGCCATCTAAGAGTTCTTCCATATCCTTCAATGAGGTAAGGTTTACTCCGCTTACTCCCACCTCTCCCTCAGCCATCGGGTGGTCTGCATCGATCCCCCAGACAGTGGGGAGATCTCTGAATATACTGAAACCACCCACTCCCTGGCTTGCCAGAAACTTCAACCTCTTGTTTGTATCTGTAGCCCTTGCGTATCCGCTCCCCTCACGTATGGTCCAGTATCTGCCTCTGTACATGTTTGAATGGATTCCCCGCGTATAAGGATATTCTCCGGCATTGGCCAGGTCTCTTTCATAGTCGATTCCCTTTGAATCTGCAGGGGTATAGATATCTTTTAAAGGAAATCCCGACCATGTGGTCAATCTCTTTGGCTTCTCAAAATATGCCTCCATCAATCCATCGGCCTTTGTTTCATCTTTTTTTCCAGTTGTAACCGATTCCCCCATTTCACTTAACCTCCAACTCTACTTACCCGTGAATGCCCATTGTTTGTGCAATAGCCACACCTATTCGGTTTTTTATTGAATCATAAAATCAATGATATCATCTAAGGAACTCCCGGATGGAAATACATCGGTCACCCCCATATTCTTCAACTCTATGATATCTTCAAGGGGGATACAACCTCCAACAAAAACTGTGAGGTCATCCCCGCCTTTCTCTTTTAAGCGCTTCATGATCTTTGGCACCACTACCAGATGTGTGGATGAGTGGAAACTTAAACCTAATACATCTACGTCCTCTTCTAAAGCGATCTTCGTAATCTCATCAGGGGTAACGTAGATACCTCCGTATACGACTTCGGCTCCCGCATCTTTCAATGCCCTTGCAATCAGTTTCATGCCCATATCATGGGCATCGAGGCCTGGTTTGGCCAATAGTATCCTTTTCTTTTTTTTCATAGGAAACTCACCTTAAAGTTGAATTAAACAGCTATCTGCCTGTGCCTTGCTCGAATAACCTCTCGATATGCCCTCACTTTATCGCCGAATAGGGCATTCATAACCTCTTCCAGAGTCGCATTGGATTTCACTGCTTCAATACTTACAGGCATGATGTTGTCTTCCTGTTGAACCGTTTCCCTGATCCTTTCCAAACTCGATCTCACCTTATCATTGTCCCTTTGTTCCTTCACCTTCTTTAGCCTAGCTAACTGTTTTTCCTCATAAGATGGATCGACCTTAAACGCCTTGACCCTTATCTCTTCTTTGATCCTGTATTTATTTAAGCCAACGACTGTCCTTTCACCTTTTCTTATTCCATCCCAGTAGCGGTTTACAGAATCATCCATCTGCTGCTGGAGCCAGCCGCTTTCTATTGCTTCCGGCATACCTCCCATGGCATCGATCTTTTCTATTAATTTTAAGGCCCTCTCCTCCAACTGTTTGGTCAACCACTCCACATAGTAAGACCCGGCCAGAGGATCGATCGTATCTGCAACACCTGTTTCTTCCAGGAGTATCTGCTGGGTTCTCAGTGAGATTCTTGCCGACTCCTCTGTTGGTATGCATATCGCTTCATCATAGGAATCAGAATGGAGTGAGCTCACACCGCCTAAAAGAGCAGCCAGGCTCTGTATAGACACTCTGGCAATGTTGTTCAATGCCTGCTCTGCTGTCAGGGTATTCCCGTCTGTCTGAACATGAAGCCGTAAAAGCATTGTCCTTTGGTCTTTAGCCCCAAAGCGTTCTTTCATAATCCTTGCCCAGAGCTTTCTCGTTGCCCTGAACTTTGCTATCTCTTCAAAGAAATTGTTATGGCATCCCATAAAGAAGGTAAATTTTGGAGCAAATTCTTCCAACTTTAAGCCTCTATCGAGAAATGCCTGTGTATAACTGATAGCACCGCAGAGCATAAAGGCCATCTCTTGTACTGCATCGGTTCCGGAATCGCGATGTGCGTAGCCTCCTATAGCCATTGGATTCCAGTTGGGCATATTTCTGGCTAAGAATTCTATAATATCGACAAAATATCTGAATGCCTCCTTTGGTGCAGGGAAGATTGCCTGCTTATTCGCAACATAAGAGGTTAAAAAGTCGAGCTGACTTGTACCTCTCAGTTTTGAGAGTTCTATCCCCCTTTTTTCTGCCAGGGCAATCAACATGAATAGAGGAACAGGACACCTGGCAATAAGGGTTACCGGGTATTTCATAATATCGATGCCATCGAATGTATCCTCCATATCCTGCAATGTATCTACAGGCAATCCATTCATCCCTACTTGACCTTCTGCCAGAGGGCTGTCGGAGTCTATGGCATGATTGTTTGTGGGAAGATCAAAGACCACTGTTACCCCAGTTTCTCCCATCTCTATGAGGTATTTGAGTCTCTTATTGGTCTCTTCAGGGGTTGCAAATCCACATACCTGCCTTGCCTGCCAAGTACGGCTTCTATAGCCGACAGGATATACTCCCCGTGTAAAGGGAAACTCACCGGGAAACCCCAAATCCCTTTCATAATCGAAGTCTTCAATATCTTTAGGGGTAAAAAGGCGTTTTACAGGTATCTGGGAATGGGTTTCAAATACATCCTGCCTCTCTCCCAGCTTTTTCAGAGCTTTACTTTCCCTGTTTTTTTCCCACTGCTTTTGCCTTAGTTTTAAAGAATCGATCTTGTATCTATCGAACATATCCCCCCTCCCTATATTGAGAAGCTATCTTTCGCTTCAAATCTATACGCCTTCCTTATTTGAGCAAAGACCTGGCGGAGGTCATACTTTGTTTGATCGATTATCAAGGGTGGACTTGACCTTTCATCATCCGTTTAGCCGTGTAGTCATTTATGTAACCATAATATCGAGTATATAGACTGCATCGGTAGTGATCTTCATGGCAGTATCCTAGGCAAGCATTTTTCCACAGCAGCAAAGGGGAAGATATTTCTTTTGCCGTGATCTCACATAGAAGCAACATAGTAGATCAATTCACGGAATACCTTTATATGTATTTTGAATCCGCAAGTTTAAGAAGTTGAACTGTTATGGTTTGTATTGTACTTTTAATTAATACTGAATACGATATATCATAAATCTTGTAAAAAACAAGAAATATCATCTTGAGAAGAATTATTTTGTAAAAGGCTTAAATTCCTCTTTTCCCTTTAATTGGCTGAATAATAACTTATCGCTCTTACGATATGAATCCCAAAACTGACAGACTGTCTGATGCGCTTGTTTTTTGAAGAAGATTTCATTTCACCTTTGGGTGATGAGATATGGGATGTTTGCAAATGGTATACTTAATTTAAGTCACAATCTTCTTTAAGTGTTGTGGCCTTATCCCTGGTTATTCCGAATGAATCGAGAGATGAAAATATTGTCGCTGTAGTATGCAAGACATCTTTATATAAGATTTAATAAAGTAAAAGAGTATTATTTTGATGTTTAAAAGTAAAGAGCACTGGCAAAGCTTTAGTGGTAACAAAAACTTCAAAAAACGAAATGGCAACAACAAAAGCTATTGATTTTTTAACAGTCTCATTCAAAAATGATTTGGATGGCCTATGTCGAACATTTCAACTATTAGTAAAAGGGCGATAAATTCGATGAAAAAACTTAAGCATTGAGCTCCATACACACCTCATTTTTTTGATCCCATCTTTTCGCTCGTATGGATTTCAGCTTCTTTCCTAATGAAATAATGAATAGTAGGTACACAGCCTCTTCATTTAGCTTTAAAAAATTGGAGGTCTTATATGAGATCCTTGGGCTATGTTATCGGTCTACTTTGATAGGGCAATCTCTTTAATACGGGGTTGAAGTGCAGCTTGGAAGGTGGAGAAGGTCATTTTAAAAGCATATATAAACGGACCCCATCCTCTATGCATCGACTTACGATCTCTTTTGGCGTACATGGGTACGATTACTTCAGTCATGATTGCACCATTTCGATGAAGCATAACGATAGCGTCAGCATCGGGAAAATCGCGGGGATATCGTTTGTGCATTAAGACAGGGAGCATGCATCGCTTGAACGCCCGAAATCCGCTTGTGGGATCTGTGATGCGTTGACGCGTGATAAATGACACGAGTGTTGCAAAGAATAACATGCCTGTTCGTCTTAGAGGACCAGCACGATAGGTTCCGCCAAGTTTGCGTCCTTTAAATCTAGAACCGATTACGAAATCCACGTTTTTGTCCCTCAATGTCTCAAAAAGCTTTTCTACATAGGCCTCATCGTGCTGTCCATCGCCGTCCATTTGTGCAAGATATGTAAAGTTATTTTCTGCTGCAAAAGCATAACCAGCTTGGAGTGCATATCCGTATCCCATATTGTTATCAAGTCGGACTGTCAATGCACCGGCCTGTTTTGCTTTTTCTGATGTTTTGTCGAACGAACCGTCATCAACAACGAGAACAGTATGCCTGTTCTTTGTAAGTTCACATAATCGGCTGACGATTCTGCCGATGTGCTCCTCCTCGTTGTGTGCCGGGATAATAATGATGCAATCACTCATATTAATGGCGTTAGGCTCACTCAGGCTTGATCCAATCAATAAAACAAATTCTCTTCTACTAATTTTAGCTAGGAGAAGATCTCTTTACTTGAATCCAGCGCGAACAGTGTAGAGTTATGAATTCTTAAGGATTTGACTCTCACATTTTGTGAAAGAGAAGAATTTTATTTTAAAGTAGAATCGCTCATTCACTCTGGATTGAATTTTAAAGGCCAATTGCGAATATGATGTATGCATTATAGTAACTCTCGTTGAGGTGTTCATTCCGAGTAAATCTTGCTCCATCATGCGACTTCCTCCTTTTTTGATCGTCCGAATTAGATGACGAGAAACACCCCCTTTAATGCTTTATGCTTCATCCCTTCCTTTAGAAGCTTGAAGTATTATTTACAAAATGAGCTTAATGAAAGTACATGTAGAGGATGGTAAAGTAGGCAATGAGACAATAAAGAATAAAGGTATCAAATCTGGTAAGAGTTCTGTTAAGATTAAAAAAAGCAAGAGTCATACTCCTTATTCTGTCGGGTACTTTGCAAAGAAATTGCCCCATGTGGTATTTGTCTGAATAACTTTCATAAGACGTTTTCCCACAAAAGGCCACCAGATATGATCATGGTAAAGGTAGGATCCAAAGACAAAGAGATATACCAGAGGTGTATGAAAAAAAAGCCATTGGATCTTCTTGAGGGGGCTGAACCACAATAGATCCCCAAATCGACTGGCCAAGTTATCACCGACTGAGAATTGAAAATTAATGTCTGAAATATCCTCTCCCCGCACTTCAATATCTTCTATCTGTCCAACTCCAAGTCCATCTTCATAGGCCATATAAATATATCCAATCTTCATAGGGTCAAATCCCATGATCTTGGCAGCAATAGCATCAATGGCAACGCAATCAGAACTAGCTAGGATGAGACTTTCCTCTACCGGCATCATGGTGCGAGGCCCAGGCCCATTGCCGCAAAGTGTACCATCCATTACAGTAAAGATGCCAGTATGAATCTCTCTTTGAATAGCCAAAAGATCAACCAATGTTTCATGGATGACACTATGTGTATAATGTCGTCTGCTGTTAAGCAACCCACCAAAGGCATTTTTCATGGAACCGGTAGTAGTGGTATAAATATGACACTTTACTGTAGGCAAATGAACTATGTTTTTCCCATGAAAAAAGGTGGGGATATTTATGCCCTTCGGAAAGATTCGGTGAAGCGCTCTCATTCTGGCCTTAGGGCGATAAGTCTCCCAAGTAATGTCTTGAGGTAAAAAATTATATTTTTCCGGAATGGCATAGTGCTGATATACTGGATCCAGCTTGTTTAAGCGGCCGCCTTTGAACGAATCTGTAACAACTGTATTGTTATGTACAGCCACAAGATCGTGGAAACCAGCCATTTTTAGCCCTAAGATTGTCCCCTCAAGTTGCCAAGGTGTTGTATTGGCAGACAGAAAAGGATAGTGCCATGAGATATTATCCTTCAATATTGTCGTGGCCTGCAAGTCTATGCCCTCCTTTACGCCTGACATTTCCATAAGCCTTGGAATATCCTCGAGCACCTTTTCTGGCGTTGTCTTAAGAATGGCAACGACAGGCTTTGTCAAGTCATACCTCCTCTATTTTTCAATTGGTTAGTCTTCTTAGTAACCCTTCAAAATCAGATCTAATCACCCCAACTCATATTATCTAATAAATTATCAGTATACAGGATAGCCCCCATAAGATTACGGCTGCCAACAAATATAGATCTGAGATCAAGATTCTTTCCGGTGCGCCTCCTTTTTTCTTTTTATGGATGAGATAAAGATAGCGAAATATACCGTAAAGTACAAAAGGAAAGGTATAGATGAGGTTATCAGTTCCAAACTTTTCAATTGTTATTGGGGATACACAATATAACAAATAACTCAATAGGGTACCTGCTGTAATAATCCCAATCATTTGATCTAACAGGTATGGGGTATATTCTAAGAGGATTTTTCTATGATTCACTGCCTCTGTTTGACTCAGAAGCAACAACTCGTGTCTGCGTTTGGCCAATGCCAAAAACATTGAGATCAATATAGTACAGATGATCAGCCAATGAGATATATCAACATCTATAGCTACACCTCCAGCAACAACCCTTAGGAAAAAACCGGCTGATATGGAAAAAACATCGAGGATAACTATCTCCTTGAGATGATAGTTATAAAGGACTTGGTTGATTATGTAGATTACAAGAACCAGAACTAACTTGCTTTCCAGGTAAGCGCTCCAAAACAAGGAAAGAAAGAGAAGTACAGTTGCTGTTGCCTTAGCAAGTCGTGGGGAAATAAGTCCTGCTGCCAGGGGCCTGTTTTTTTTAACGGGATGTCTGCGGTCGGATTCAAGGTCAAAGAGGTCGTTTATTAAATATATGGCACCAGCAAGAAGGCAAAACACAGCCACCGTAGCCAGTGCTTGCAGAAGACTCTGATAATAAAAAACCCTCTGCGAAAATACCAAAGGGATCAGGATAAACCCATTCTTAATCCATTGGATTGGGCGAAGGGATTGAAAAAGAAAAAAGACCGTATTCATGTCAACATTCCAACAATCAAGGGTAAAACTCTTCAATTTGTTTTCCGTTCTGTCCAAATATTGAGTTACTGGGGAGAGTCAACTTCCACAACCAGAGATAGTGACTTCTCACCCTGGTGGGCATAAGGCTGTCCTTGTCCCTGAATGTTTGTTGAAGGCCATTTGCCAATACATGACCTCGATGAAGTTCTTGATTATCCGTATGAACCGGGCTTGGAATGTCCCATTCTCAAGATGGTGCAAAACCGGCCTGGGTGTTTTTGGACAAACGACCTTTGCATCTGTGGAAGACGAGGTGATCTGAAGAGTCTTTGTCAAAGGGGAGAGAATGATTAATAATACATAAAGCCTCTAATATCGACCTCAGCAAAGGGTATGTCCTAGTCGGTTTTTTTTGTATATATACTCTTAGTTCAGCAGTTCAGTTCAATGAAGGAAGTATGATAGAAAAACGATTGATTGTCAAGCAAAATCAAGCACTTATTTTTACTTTTATCATGTTTACTGCAAAAACCTCTAAAGTCGATTTGGGCAACGGCCCCTCAATATGTAAACACCAGTACAACAACTCTACAAAAGGCTTAAAATTAGAGTAACTCTCTATTAGAGGCTATAGAAAAACTACTTGTTTTTTACCAGGCCTTTTTTATTTCTCCTATATTTGGTTACTAACAGATGTTGGTAATGTACAATATTTTGTGTAAATTTTGAGAGTGTAGAAAGAAGGGTGCTTTTCCTACAAAAGAGATTTAATCAGAAACCTTAATAAGAAAGGAGAATCACTCATGAAAGAGGGAATTAGTGTACTTAAGGTAATGAGTATTTTCAAGGAGATTCGGGAGCAACCTGAGAATAAGCATTAAAAGGTATTGGAGAGGTACAGGTTGATTTGCCGAGGGACCGGAAGGGTGAGTTTGAAACCCAGGTGCTTCTCCGAAACAAGCGGTATGATAATGAGCTTCGACAAAATTTGAGTTCTCTGTTCTTGATGGGTATTAGCACTCGCACCTTATCAATGATATCTACAAGGTTGATAGGCCGGAAGATATCTCCAATGGAGGTCAGTAACGCCAACAAAGAGTTGATAGATGCTGTAGAGAAATATAGGACTCGTGATCTATCCGAGGCCCCTATTAAGTATAGCTTTTTGGACGGTGTTAACTTTGATATGCGCATTGATGCTAGCATAGAGAAGGTCCCTGTGTTGGTGGTTATTGGCGTTGTAGAAACCGGACAAAAACTAGTTTTGGGTTTCCAGACAGGGGATAAGGAGTCAGCACCTACTTGGCGGGAGTTTTTCAAAGACTTGGAGGGAAGAGATTTGGATGGCAGCAAGACCTTCCATCAGCTATTAAATGCCTGGAGAGATCTTTAGGAGGGTGTCTGACGTTTTTTTTGTCCACAGGAAGAGTGGATTTATTTAAGGACCATGAATATTATTGACCGCCTTAAAAGGAATTTAGCCCCAGAACAAAGCCTATGGAGATCGTAGCCGGGGAGAATGCCTGCTATATCCTTCTCGCTTCTATCTGCCTTAAAATGGAGTTACACTAGAAGTCAAATCCTATAGGAAAAGTGCATAACAATCTACCATTCTTTAAAAAACTGGCTGAGAAAAATTTTACACAAAAAACTTGACATTACCCATTATTGAGAGCTCACTAAGTAAAAGGTATTAGTTTGCACTAACGGTGACGAATCAGTGGCCCAGTTGGCAAACCTATAGCCCTGCTATAAGCTAAAACAGTTGATAACCAACTACTCCTCATTGGTAAGGCGTCCACTGGCCCTGCTTTTTATGATTTTATTTTTTCAAGGTGGTTTTGAAAGTAAATGTCCTGCCAGTTCAGAAATAGACCATTCCTAAAAATCTTATTTAACTATTAAAACGAGAAACAGCCATCTCTCTCCATTCTATTTTTTGATCAGTTGGGGAAATTCCCATTATTTTATCTTTATGTGTTCCTTTTAAGGTTCTCTGCCATGCAATAGTATTTTCGGTTCTAATAAGAATATCGATTTTGGCGACTTGTATATCCGGTATTGCCAAACGAAGCTGTCTCGCCCATTTTTTTATGAATTCGTGTCCTGTATAATTCTTTCGACCAGCATGAACTATGTATTCTGATACAAAAAACTTATCAATAACATCAAAGTTACCCTTTGTGATAAGTTCGTCATTCGCTGAAATTATTATCGTTTCAATATCTTTATGCATTCAAGCCTCCTGTATTGGCCTCTTCATAACGGTTGAAGTCTGCGGCGGCTGAACACCGAGCCACCGAGAACGGTGAACATTCAGAAACTGCAAATTATAAAGAATAAAGAGTGATTCGGCGGACTGCAGCAGAGATTTGATAATATTTAAAGGCCTCCTCCTAAGCTATGGTTATTATGAGTTTCAACACCGAGCCATAAACCAATAAAAAAAGAGGAGACCAGATGAGGTTTTATACCAAACAACACAAATATTATTGCGGAATCGATCTTCACGCAAGAAAAATGTATCTTTGCATCCTCGATGAAACAGAGGAGGTCAGATTGCACCAAAACATTAAAACTGATCGCGAGGTGTTCCTCAAGGTTATAAAACCTTTCAGAGAAGACATTGCCGTGGCAGTGGAATGTATGTTCACCTGGTATTGGATAGCTGATCTTTGTAACGAGCATGACATTCCCTTTGTCCTTGCCCATGCCCTCTATATGAAAGGCATTCACTGGGGGAAAGCGAAAAATGATAAAATAGATTCGCGTAAAATCGCCGTCCTGCTCAGAGGAGGCATGATACCCATGGCATATGCATATCCTGCCAAAATGAGGGCAACCAGAGACCTACTCAGGAGACGGAACCATCTCATGAGAAAACGGGCTGAACTCTATGCACATATGCAAAATAGTACGGCTCAAGCGGCAAAAAAATCAGTAATGCCCATCTCAAGTGGGCTTCTCTGAAGCATCAGTCCTTTTCCTTAAAGGCAATGAACCGGGGAAGAGATATCTCAACAGGCTCACCAATAAACACGGTAAGGGAAAAGCCCTTTCCATCCTGGCACATAAGATGGGGCGGCAGTATACTTTATATTA
>JAXHVA010000279.1:0-2097 GCA_034189035.1 Thermodesulfobacteriota bacterium | reverse complement strand
TGCTTTTCTGAGCGTCTGTACATGATTTTTCCGCCGATTGGTGCAAGGGTTTTTGAAGAAACATGCAAAATTGCTTGCACTTTCGGCCAACCTATTAACACATATAAATAAATATATCAACACATTAACGCTTATTCAGCAGGCCTGAATTATAAACAAGACCCAATCACGAGTCAATATAAGATGTGACCCCATTTTGTTCATTTTGTTACCCTAAATCTATTTAGAATTGGGAGACCGTCTTTACCT
The DNA here is from genome assembly GCA_034189035.1 of Thermodesulfobacteriota bacterium. Taxonomy (GTDB): domain Bacteria; phylum Desulfobacterota; class UBA8473; order UBA8473; family UBA8473; genus JAUXFK01. The sequence goes on along the minus strand of JAXHVA010000279.1, from coordinate 1,848 downwards.
TCACGAAAGTGCAGTAGGTAACAAGCGCCTTGAGTGCCACTCTTTCCTTCCTTATAAAGTCCTAACTGAAATTCTTTCTTATCTTGAGATGAAATACTAAAGACATCTCTATATCCACCAAAATCATAATCACCGGTGTTAAAATTAAGACGAATCCAAAACTCTGGTGACGATAAAAGGGAAAGAGCGCTCAATACAGATTTTTTGCCTGTGCTGTTTTCGCTAAGAAAAAAATAACTGGATAAATAGGAATTGTTGATTCTGAAATTCCTCGAAAATTATTCAGTATATATGGAATCTAATTTATTATCCTGACTTTCGAATGCGGCGCTGGCAATCCATTGGACAAAGTCAACGCCGCGTTACCGCGACGCGTAAGCGTCGCGGTAACGACAGAATTCAGGAGCGACAAGGGTTATATGCGAACGCTCCTTTGCGCCCACATCCTTTTTGCCATTGTAACAAATGCCTTGATGTAAGGATAGACATTTTTTGGGCGCAAAGTTGACAAGAAAAATTTTCGTGAATGAGCTTGGGCCTAATGGAAACCGCCCCTTGACGTTGCCTGTAATGATTGATTAGCTTCTGTCTCTGCCCCCGTAGTCAATACTTGGACTCAATTGCGATTATGTTTGGAAATTGGCCTCATTAAAATCCAGCTTCAAAAACGAGATGACGAAAGCCTCCCTACAACCTCCATCATTGGCAAACCAAAGAAAACTGCGTCAGGTTCTTTTGAACGTGCCTCCCACTCAGCGAGGAAATCGTCAAATACTCTGCGAGCAAGGAAACCTTCTTCCACGAGGGTAGGCAAATGATTGCGGAATAGGGCATCTGGCCAGAGCCATTCTAGTGTGGTGGCTCGAACTGCTTTGGCGATCACATTAATCTCGACATCTAGTCCGGCAATGTGGAGTAATCCGGAAAGATCGTTACCAATCTACGGGTTACAGCCACGTTCACCCGCAACGGCTTGTATAAGAGCCTCTGCTATTTCAAGAAGATACTTGCTTATTGGGTGAATATGGATATAACGGTAATTACAGAACTCGGTGAGGTCACAAATGCCTCCGGGTCGAAGCCACTTTGCCATACGACCAATCAGCGGCCTTACTGTTACCTCGGGAAGATACATTAGCACCCACCAACCGTAAACTCCATCCACACTTTCCGCTTGAAGATCAAATGTTTCCAGATTAGCCACTCTTGTCTCAATATTAGAAAGACCAACGGCCTGGGCTTGCGCCTTCAATAGCCGGAGTGAGCGTTCTCCGTCTCGATCTACGGCAATGACTTTTCCTTCTGGCCCGACAATTTGTGCCAGATTCAGAGTTGTGTATCCCGGTCCGCATCCGAGATCAACCAGAGTTGCACCCGTCCTGAATCCAGCTCGGGAGATGAACCGTTGGTTTTCTTTGGCCCAGACTTGATGCTGATACCTCAGTCGCTCTATCTCCTTACGGCGATAACCAAAGCGGTATTCGTCGGTTTCGTTGGTAGATGCGAGTGCATTAATTTCTGGTTCATCATCCATCGTACTGTCTTTTCGGAAGCTAACGAGACTGTCGAAAAACAACCTTGTGAGATGTTGCTCATTCCCTGCAAACTAATTTTTAACAAAATTAGGATTTCATAGTATGAGATGTACTATATATACCTAGTAGTATAATTAGATGTGTGATGCTCACAGATAGAAGACTAGATATATTTTACTCCTGTTCCGTCTTGATGCTCTTGCATCAGCATATGTCTTCCCAAAGTTGGATATCTTTTCAAGGTTGTGAACAAGGCAATAGAGCATCCATTGAATGTCGACCTTTATTCGACTTCGTAAGGTAATGCGATCCA
>JAXHVA010000278.1:0-2110 GCA_034189035.1 Thermodesulfobacteriota bacterium | reverse complement strand
ACGGCATACCTTGATGGAGTGGGCAGCATCTCTTACATGCTTTGGAAGCCGTCGGCTCTCTTGATAAGCGTCGTATCCTGTGTCGAATATCTTCTGTATTGTCGCTTCCATTTAGACCTTATCTCGCTGTTGTCGCGGCCTTTCTATTACCTTCCCCCGCGCTAGCGGGTCTGTTCAACGACGCTAATCAGCCGCGTGGCTTTTTGCGTCGGCTGAATTAGCCTTGTTGGGTGAAACACCATCGTTCTGTGACTCGTCCAAAATCTGTAATCCTTTAGGGAGTGAGTCTCGTTCCCCAAGAGGCATCAACAAACCAGCAAGAACATAGACGCCTCCTAATAGGGCGATGAGGATTTTTGCAATAAGAGTATCGGACCAAATGGCAAGTGCAATGATCGCAGCACCAAAGCCGCCCATGGAAATTGTCATGTAGAGATGGAAACCAAAACGGCGGTGTCTGCGGGATCTGCTACTAAGGCTGAATGAGGCAGTTCGATGCGTCAAACGACTAACACCGACAACGCTGCCGCGCACTTCAGGATCTCGTTTTGATCCAGAGTGAATCAAGTTAATAACGATGCCATCATCCGGATCTACATACTCGAAAGACAGCGTAATTACATTACCTTCCACGTCATGATGCAAAGAGAATGAATTAGCTTCCTTTGTTTTGGATGTAATTTCGCTACTTAGCAATTTTGTACCTTCTGGCAATATAATTCTGAGGGGGTCGCTTTGTGAAATATCATTGCCCCTGATGCTCTCAGTGCCGGAATTCCAGACGGCAATTCGACTCACGGTTAGAGCTGAAATATTTTCTCCGCCAAAAGAGATCAACAGCTTTGGAAATCTGTCTGAAAGATCTTCTACAAGAGTATCGCTCTGTCGTGCATAGGATATTGCCCTCTGTCTACGTCCCTTCCGGTAGAAGTGGATTGTGAGTATAACCCCCACTACTGCGAGAACGAAGCTTGCGACACTGAAGAGTGGGCTCGTTGCAACTGAAGAGAGCCATGTCCAAAATAATTTCATTTTAGTATCTCACTTTTTATGTGCACCCAACAAGTGATTCTGCTGTTCTGTATATCTCCTCAATAATGATATGAAACCATACTTTGTGTTGACTGGCCTACTTCTTTTCCCATGCTTGGAAGCCTGTCTCATCAATACTTTTCCTAATATATAATAACCTTTTAACTTGTCAAGCTTTTTGGGTAGGCGGGATGCCCCCGCATTCCGCCTACCAGAAACCCTGTTATGTCCTCCAGTTATTTTAAATAGTGCACTTTGAAGTTGAATTCACCTAATCACAGGGGGTCAGTTTTCGATTGTCACTACGACTAGCCTTTCAGAAATGGTTTTGTTCGATTCTTCACGATTTAATAATGATATCTACATGAAATGATTGTGATATAATCGTCATCAACCGCGTAAACTAACCTATTTGTATCATCTATTCTTCTGGACCAAAAACCAGACAAATTTTCTCTCAAAGGTTCAGGTTTTCCTATACCCTCAAATGGCTGCCTCATTGTGTTATTAATGAGTTTATTGATTCGTTTTAGTGCCTTTTTATCTTGTGTTTGCCAATAGGTATAATCCTTCCATGCTTCGCCAGTCCAGGCTAATTTCCTATTCATCTATTAGATCTCTTTCCTGGACTTTTCCATTTTTAAATTGTTCAATAGATTTTGTTAAATGGGCAGCATTAGCAGGTGACCTGAGAAGATAAAAAGTTTCCATAAAGCTATTAAATGTTTCCAGTGACATAACAACAGCATCTTCTGAGTCACGACGTTTAATGATTGTATAATCAGCATCATCTATTACTTGATCCAATACTGACTTTAGATTATTTCTTGCTTCGCTGAAATTTACAATTCTCATGATATCCTCCAGACTTGTATTGTTTATTGTACAAGTATAATAAACATTTTTAAATTTGTCTAGTATTTTGCACAAGTGAGGATGTTCTTTTTTTATGAATCGAACGAGGCTTTCGAAGAAGTAATTTGTGAATCGATTTTCATTATGACGGAGAGTACTCCCTCTAAAATCGATAATTCGAAAGAAAATTAAATGCTGTGTGTGTTCAATCAGGAGAAAAAAG
>JAXHVA010000277.1:0-2182 GCA_034189035.1 Thermodesulfobacteriota bacterium | reverse complement strand
CTTCTCTTTCTCGGCTGTTTTATTGCTTGGAGGCAGTGGAGACAATAATCCAGCATAAAAGTCAATCTCTATTGATGACTCAGTTTTTCAAAGAAAGATATCTTTGCAGGACCCCCCCCCCTTTTTAATCCTTATCTCTTCAAGCCTTTCTATCTATAACGATCGTGTTGTCACAATAAGAGGATATCAAGGCAGACCCAGATGCGCATGGCGGTATTGAGAACATTGGGTGTAGCCCGATAACCCCGATCATTGCCCAGTTTTGCATTTCAAAAAACCTAGCTAAGAGGATTTATGCAAGGCGAAGTGATGTACATGGAGGATTTTGCTTCCATTTCGATTGCGATCTTGTTGCCCCTCCTAGGGCTCTTTCTGAGAAGGTTTATCCGTTCAGGATTATTAGGCAAAACCTCGGAATATTTGAAGGCATCTCAAACTCTATCTCATGGTGGTCAATAATATGCGCCCCTTCAAGACCAAGTCTATTGCCATTATCGTCCCCTTAACCCTTGCTATGGCGGTCTCTTCTTTTTTGCTCTTTAAAAGGACGTGGTTTTATCAAGGATGCAGAAACTTCAAAGGGTTTCTTGCACGAAATTACAGTTCACAGGATAAAAGCCGACAGTATTGATACGATTTCTATGGATATAATACTCAGGATCGAAGAGATCCTCCATGTGAGACAAATGATCCCCAGGGTATGGGGGGGGGGGGAATACCTGCCATTAAAAGTCAAAGGTCCTGATCTGCCCTTTACCTTAATGGGTCTCGATTTAAACCGTTTGATCTATGATGAAAAACTGCCCTGGACTATAGAAAGCGCGGCTTTTTAGTGCCAGGGAGTTTTTTGACTGCAATGATGATGAAGCGCCAGATCTTTTGGAGTATGAAGACAGCCCTGAAAACGATGCCCTTATTGCATGGTAGATCACCTAATGATTTAACAATACCAGGGTCTTGACACAAAAGGCACTCATAGATATGATGAAGGATGCCTTTAGACGTTGTGGAGGTACCTTGCAGACAAGTGGCTTGTTTTGCTAGAAACCATTCTCCTTTTGATTTGGGCACAATCTGCACATATTAGCTAAAGAGATTTGGATTTTAAAGGGCATTGGCTGGCACACAGGGGATATTATTGAGATGAGGATGATGTAGGGCTTTTTACTCGAGCTTATGGGCACATAATTTGGGAGCCTCTTGCGATTTCTCTATGCGTTAATGATTACTTCCTAGAATATCCGGCTATTGTTTAGGATACGCCTCAATCTATCCGAAGTTTCCTGTTCCCGTTCACTGTGACATTCAATCGGCTATTCTTCTTTTTATGCTGAGAGTTTTGCCATTGATACTGATCAGTGCCTTTCCTGGATGACTGGCAGATGTCATAGATCCTGATAAGGTAATACGAAGGTAAGCTTTGTGATATGATCCGATGCTCTGTTCAATCGATGAGTATTATAGTAACAGATCTTAATGGTAATGTCAGAAAAAAGCAGCTGTATTTATTAAGAGGTGTTCAAGCCTAATGATTATTTTCAGGGCAGGAAATGTAACCAAAAGCTACCAAGCAGGTAGGGTTAAGATTAGAGCGCTTGATAATGTATCTATTGAAATAGGGAAAGGGGAGCTTGTGATATTAAGTGGTCCATCTGGATAAGGAAAGACAACCTTATTAAAATGTTCTGGGCCTTTTGACTAGGATCACAAGTGGTCGGCTTTGGTTGGGAGAACAAGACTGTCTCACTTTCCGGATCATTTCATGTCTGCTTTAAGGAGAGAGAAGATTGATTTTGTATTTCAACAGTTTAAATTGCTTTCAGGATATACAACATGGGAAAATGTCTCTTTCCCACTTGTACCAATGGGTATTTCTGAAAAAAAAAGGAAAACAGGGGTAATGAAACTCTTGGAAGGCTTGAATCTGGAAACCAGGGCAGACTTTATGGCCAATGAATTAAGTGGGGGGAGAACAGCAGCGGGTAGCCATTGCCAGAGCATTGATAAATAATCCTGAAGTTATCTTGGTAGATAAACCCTTCTCCAATATAGATATATTGCATCAATTCTGTCCGGTTAGCTGAAATCTATGATTAACTGACTGTTAATATTGCCATTATTAATGTTTTTCGGAGGTGGCTTAAATAACTCCTCCAAGGAAGATCTTCTAAAAAGGTTAAGT
>JAXHVA010000276.1:0-2253 GCA_034189035.1 Thermodesulfobacteriota bacterium | reverse complement strand
GCGCTTTGCTCAACAGAGGGTGTACGCCTCATACTACGTACTAAATTAGTTAGTGCCCATCCATAAATGGGCAATTTTAATTACTTAGTGATATGCATAGTCCACCGGTTTTCCCAAATGCACTGTTTAAAGGGCTTTCCGAGATTACTTTGAATCGAATTAAGGCTATTGGTCCTTAATTTGACATATCTAGGAGGCTGTCCGAGAATAGGCTGATTGGCCCATTTTATCGAGAAGAATTTTGAAATTATTTTGAAGGATACGTGTCTCTAAATCATAAGTCAATTAAAACACTGTGATAATGGGAAGTGAAAGATTAGTGAAAACAACAAGATATAGCGTATTAGGTATTGACAACCACTATATTTTGTGGTAATTTTCTTTTACGATTTTCACAGTAAAAGGGAGTGCCACAATGTCCGTACCTTTCAAAAAAGACCCGATGGAGTTTAAACAGCGGGCGCTATTTGCCACCAACGTATTTGATTTACTACCGTCCGATCATCCATGTTATGTTTACGAGGACATATTTGAACAACTTGACACATCAAGCGTTGAAGAGAAATTCAGCGTTCGTGGTCAAAATGCCTTTCATCCAAGGCTAATAACCAGCATCCTGATATATGCTTACAGTCAAGGGTCTTTCAGTTCTCGTGAGATAGAGAAGAAATGCCATGAAGATATTGGATTTATGTTCATATCGCATTGTAACTGTCCTAATTTCAGAGTACTGAGTGACTTCAGGAAAGACAACTATGAGTTTTTTAAGGAGTGCTTCAAACAAAGTGTACTGCTGGCGATGGAAGCTGGAATGGCATCGCTTGGTCATGTAAGTTTGGATGGATCTAAGTTTAAGGCAAACACCTCAAAGCATAAGGCAATGAGTTATGGTCGACTCAAGGCTAAGGAAAAGGAACTGACTGAGGAGATTGAATCCCTGATAGCAAAAGCATCCAAATATGATGAAGAAGAAGATGAAGAATATCAGGATAAGACCGGCTATGAGATACCTGAAGAACTAAAGATCAAAGAGAAAAGGTTAACCAAGATCAAGGAAGCCAAAGAAGCCTTAGAGAAGAGGGAGCAGAAACTGAATCCGGGCAAAAAGATAGACGACAAAAAGCAGATAAGTTTTGCGGATAAAGAAGCGCGAATCATGGGGAAGAAAGGTGACTTTGATTATTCCTATAATGGCCAGATAAGTGTTGATGAAGACAATCAAATAATTGTGGGCCAGCATTTAAGCCAGAATGCGAACGACAAACAGGAAGCTGAGCCGGCATTAGAAGAGATTAAAGAGACAACGGATGACTTACCAGATAAGATGAGTCTTGATAACGGTTACATGTCAGGGAACAATCTTGAAGCGTTTGAGGACAAAGAGACAGATGTTTATATAGTGACCGGTAAGGGTGAGAAAAAGGATCATAGAGAAATAGAAGATTCAAATCGAAAGATCAAGAAATCCGACTTCAATTATGATGAAGATAAAGATTGTTTTGTTTGTCCTGCTGGCCATACTTTGGAATTAAAGACAGAGAGTAGTGATGGCAAGAAGGTTTATCAAGGGGATAAAGCTGAATGTGATATCTGTCCTTATAAAGCCAGGTGCTGCAGTTCAAAGAGAGGGGAACCTCGTACTATAAATACCGATGACAAAGAACCGTTACGCCAGAAAATGCGTGAAAAGATGGAGCAAGAATCTTCAAAAGAGATTTACAAAAAGCGAAAAAAGATTGTTGAACCTGTCTTTGGTCAAATAAAGAACAGTGGATTCCGAGGTTTTAGTTTACGGGGTCACGAAAAGGCGAGTGGGGAATTTTCGTTAGCTTGTGCAGTTCACAACTTTAAGAAGGTTGTAAGAGCCATATTAGGTGGGAAGGTATGTCTTGAATCAAAGGGATTAGCCCCAATGGTTGCCTAAGAAGGGCAATTGGGACTGTATTTATTGAAAAATATTGCTTTTCATGGGAGCTTGACATCCCAAAGCTCTCATAACTACTTGATATTGTTAGAAAAGATAAAAACCAGTGAAAATAAACATGTCTAATAATATCAAGCACTTAAGAGGCTAAGCTGCGAATATTCTAGAGAACTTTGGACTCTTGAGATGGGAACTTTTTTACTGTTTTCATAAAACTCCGATAGTTCGGCTATCCGACCTCAATTTTCAATGGCACAATTTTTTTGTAATCATGAATTGTCGGACAGCCTCCTAGCTGGTTAGGGGCCTTTTTTCGAGATGGGTTGTTG
>JAXHVA010000275.1:0-2284 GCA_034189035.1 Thermodesulfobacteriota bacterium | reverse complement strand
CTAAATCCAATAATAATATATTGTTACGCTTATGCGTACTGGTTCCATAGCATATTTGCTATGGATAGGGAGGTGCCTACACTTTAACCGTGACGCCCTTTATATGATTATCAGGCCTTCATTCTTATTCATTCTTGACATGTCGCATCTTAAATTGCTATGTTATTCGTTATCAACTTATCTGGATTTGATAATGACACGTCCCTTGAGAACAACCTACCCTGACGCCTTTTATCGTGTGACTTCTAGGGGTAATGAACAAAAAGATATATTCAAGAGCAAGCGTGACAGAGAAAAGTTTCTTGAATACTTTGAATCGGCTACAAAAAGATATGATGCAGTTTTACATCTATTCAGTTTGATGGACACCCATTATCAGCTGTTGCTTGAAACCCCTTGTGGAAATCTGCCTCAAATTATGCAGCATATTAACGATACACATACAATCTATTATAATGTGAAACGCGCCAATCCGGGCATTTGTTTCAAGTGCGTTATAAGGAGAGACTCTTGATATTGAGGAATACGGAAAAGAGCTTTCACACTATATTCATTTAAACCCACTAAGGCCGAAACTGGTTAAAGCACCTGAGGAACATGAGTGGTCGAGTTATCAATTTTACCTCGGCGAGAAAAACTCTCCAAAATGGCTGTATAGATATTTTATTCTTGGATATTTCGGAAAGAAAGTTTCAATTGGACAAAAAGGGTATCACAATTTTGTAAACGCAATAGTTAACGAGAAATATGAAAACCCATTGAATGAGATCGTGAGTTCTACGCTACTGGGCAGTTCTGATTTTATAGCCTTTATCAAGTAAAAATTTCTATCAGCAAAAAACCTGATAAAGATATTCCGGCTTTAAAAGAATTGAGTGATAAAGCATCACTGAAAGACATATTCGATGAAGTAGAATCCGTCTTCGGGAAAGAAACTGCTTTGGGTCGAAATGTAAAGATGTTTCTTTGTCACAGATATACCGGCGAAAGACTGAAGGATATTGGCGCCTATTTCGGGATTGGAGAATCCAGAGTATCCCAGGCGTGTAGGCGTGTTAAGGATAAAATAGCAAAAGACAAAAAGTTTAAAGTAAAAATCTCAAAGATTAAAAAAAGGATAATCGTGTCAAGAATGAAGATCTGACCGCGTAGTTTTCCGACAGGACTGGAATTTGTCCTGCCTGTAAAGTATTTTGCTGACCTGGGATTGCCGAGGTTGTTTATTAAACTGAAATCAACCGAACCGCCGTGGTACGTGATCCGAATGCTCACAAATAGAAATAATCTGCTTGACATATTACTGTTTCCATAATACTATGTACGTATTATAAAATCTTTTTCCTGCCGAGACACTGAAAAGCTGCTCAACGATCAACGAATTCGCCGCTTCTAATCTTTTGAACGGCAGGCGAGAAAAAGGCTTATTGTTCTTCATGCCGCTCCTAGTCTCGACGCTTTAATGCTTAATCCGGGAAAAAAATTCCCCCTCTCAAAGGAGACTGGAAGGGACAATTTCCTATCAGCATTAACAAACAATGGTGTGTTTGTTTTGAATGGCATGAGGGTAATGCATTTAATGTTGAAATTGTATATTATCATTGAGGTATTGACATGAGTGACAAAAAACTTCTTGATCAGATTACTCCAGGTGAAATCCTCCGTGAAGATTTTATGGAACCTTTGGGTATTAGTATTAATCAACTTTCACGTGACCTTTTTGTTCCTCCCAATAGGATTAGCGAGATTGTTAACGGAAAAAGATCCATTACTGCTGATACCGCCTTAAGATTGCAGCGCTATTTCGGTGTTGAAGCTCAGTTTTGGCTGAATTTACAGACCGAATATGATTTGCGGATGATAAAGCGTAAAATTTGGCCTGACATCGAACGGCGAATTATCCCGGTTAAATCAACACAAACAGCGATTGAGCATGGCCCTGGGACATAACATCCGCCTGGAGCAGACGGCGGAAAATGATATATTTCCCCTGAAAAGTGGACAATGGGGGGGTTAAGCTGCAATTTTCATTTCATATTCATGAGAAGAAAGTCCTTTTAAATATGAATAAAATCGGATTCGTTTTATAAAACATTTCAATGTACTTGAAAATACTTTTTCAAGCTATTTGGCAACTTTCATATTTACGATGGTACACAAGCTCTGTTTTTAAAATGTGAAGAATTTTCTATTACAGCATTATCGTAACAGTTTCCTGTAGAACTCATACTCTGCGGGCATTTATATTTATTTAATTGTTCTTTGAAATTCTTTCTGCAGTACTGAA
>JAXHVA010000274.1:0-2305 GCA_034189035.1 Thermodesulfobacteriota bacterium | reverse complement strand
GCCTTTCCATTAAGAACTAGAAGATAAATAATTTACACCAATTAACGTGATAATTTTCATTTTTCTACAGAAAAATGAAAATTCTGACGATAAAAAGATTGACTTTGTTTTCAATGAATAGAAAGTGTTTTGTATTGACTCTATTCACCTAATAAAGACTTCACCAAGATGAATTGTCTAACACGTATAAGGACTCCAGATACGAGTAGTAAAAGTATCAATTAACGAAAAAATGATCTTTTTCGTATAGTCTATCAAGGAATCAAAAAATTCATTGAGAAAAAAGTAAGGAGGAAGACGGATTTTTAATCAAACCAGAGGAAATAATGGGTCATATCTTATCATACCATCCGCTTAGCATTAGATCATACATGGATTATCTTGTCCCCGATTGGATGTAAACACGTGGTCATTTCCCTTACGATTCCAGTTAGGCGTTGGGCTGATCCGTCCCTTTAGTTCTAAAGCCTCAGGAACCTATCCTGATCAAAGGGCTTCTTGCTCCTTAATAAAATAAACCGCTCTTTTTTATTTGTGTATCAAGATGGACAGAGCTTTTTTGGTGATTACTGATCGCCATCAACAAGAGTCTACACATACTGATGTTTTGTGGATAAACTTGCATGCTTCAAATTTCCAATGTATGCACAACTCGTACTAATAAGTAAGGAAGCGTCGTGAATCGCATTGAAAGCGTTGATATATTTCGACTGATTGCAATTATTGGGGTCGTTTCTGGACACACAACACCCTTCAAGGCTGATATTCTTGTTAATAATGAAACGTACAAATATCTTGATGTGATTATAAATCAGATATTAAGATTTGCAATGCCATTCTTTTTTATTATATCAGGATATTTTTGGGGTGTGAAGATCAGAAGAGATAAGGACATAGTCTTGACTTCAATAAATATGGCCAAGCGAATATTAACCATTTTTATTGCTTGGAGTATTATTTATTTATTGCCAATTAATCTCAGTGCCTTTTTTGAATATGGGGTATTGGGACCAATAAAGGTAGTTTATCGGAATATTTGCTACTTGATTGAGCATCCTATTATTTTGTTGATGCAAGGAACAAAGGGTCATTTATGGTTTTTAGTAGCCTTGTTTTTTGCTTTAGTATTATCTGCTATCTTTGTTAACAAAAAACGGATAATGTTCCTTGTACTATTGTCATCATCTCTCTATATTATTGGTGTATTGGCAAAAGCATATACGAATACGCCAATTGGAATCGAAATCAATTTTAATACCAGAAACGGGCCTTTTTTTAGCACACTTCCTTTTGTTACCGGCTATATTATGTCAGGGTTAAATACTCATACAAAATGGTTATTATATGGTTCTGTAGTATTTTTTTTAGGAACATTTTTACACTTCATAGAAATCTATACACTCATGGTGGCATTTGCAACTTCACCTAAACAAGAATATGTGATAGGGACCTATTTTATGGGTCTCGGTGTATCAATGATTGCTTTGTCAAATCATCCTGCTCTAAAAAACCAATTGTTAAGCCAATTTGGGCAACTCACTTTGGGAATATATGCTGTGCATCTTATTTTTGTAGATTTACTGCGACCAATTGACAAATATTCAGATTCCATTTTATGGGAATTATCTTACATGCTGTTAGCTGTTATCTTATCAATATCAACTTCGTTTTTTCTATCCAAGAACAGATTTTTAAAGGGAATTTTTGTATAATTTGATAAAGGGAAGCTTTACACCTCTGTGCATACTACAATACTGTTGAACTACGATTTTTCACTATCAAAAACATCTTAACCCCTTATCCTGCCTGATTTTCTTTATTTTTCTTTCATAACAACTCTGTCGCAGAATAGATTGCTCTTCTTAATTGCCATCTTCCATATCAAAATTGACCAGGAAAACAGCGTAGTAAATAGGGGACAGGGGTGCAGGAAGTCTTGACAATTTCTAGATCAATGGCCTCAGTGACTTCCTTCATGCTTGGAGAAACCGAAGATACGCAGATGATTGACTACGATGTATCCACCATAACCGCGTTTCCTTGAATGGCTTCATTAATGCCACACTCTTGGGATTGAAAAAGGCATCGATATTATGAGTGCTCATCTTCTATACATCTGTCATGTTAAGTTGACAAATGGCAGCGTTGTTCCCAATATAAGAATTCGCAAACATGAAATATGCCCACTACAACGGATATTCCCTTTAAAATAGGCATGCCAGCAACAGACAACTGATTGTTATTTATTGTTATTTTCTGCGAGAAGCCAGTTTTTTCTTAGTGTCTACATTGGCTTTTGCTTTCG
>JAXHVA010000273.1:0-2323 GCA_034189035.1 Thermodesulfobacteriota bacterium | reverse complement strand
AATTCTATGATTAAGAGATGTGCTCCCATTCCATAAAAAGTACAATATTCCCAATGAAGCATTTTGCTACGCTTGTCGGCCTGCTCAAACCTGAAATTAGGGATTATCGTTCAGATACTAACTATTTGAAATAATTGAGAAATAATAAAGCAATTTGTTACAAAAAGATTCCATGTAAGTATAATAATAAGTAAAGCTTATAAAACAACTGGGGCTATCGGATTTCACATAACTAGCTGATGATAAGAACATAACCTATTCGGCCATGGGTTCCCAGTTGGTCGATTTTATGAATACTATCGGTTTGCCTCGGCTTTTTAAAGAGAATGTTCATATCGATAAAAAGGGAGTACTTGCCCTTCGGATAAGCTTTCACAGATCTTGGTATTACAGAAAATCCTTGATTATGATCGTATTGAAAGCGTAAGGCCTTTAAATCAGGATGGAGTGCTGAAGGCTCAACTTGGAATTGAGAATCATCCAGATCTTGAAACCTTTCGGGATGAGCTTCAAAAATACACTGAAGAGAATATAGAGCAGTTGTTTTTTGTCAACAAGAAGATTAGTGGATGTCATTCATATAATCTTACAGAAGCTCGATACGTTGATTTACATTTCGATGCCAAGGTCATTACAGTTTATGGAGATCAAAAAGGTGCCGAAGTGGGGTATAATCCTCATAAGTTCAGCCAAAAGAGTTATCATCTGAAAGTCTATACAGTAGAGCCCTTTGGTTTCATCTTGACTATTTCTTTAGAGCCTGGCACGGCAGTCAGTTCTGCAGGTTTTATTGAATTCTATCAAAAAAGTTTTTCTGCTTTGCCTCAAAACCACCTGGTTATTCAAAATGCACGTTTAGATAGCGAGTTCTTCAGTGAAGACAATATCGAGGCTTTTGAAGGAGATTTTAACTTTTTTGAGGTAGCTCTCAAAAAAAAAACAGCACTATGGAACACTGGGGTACGGAGTGTATCCTCGAAGATGACCTTGAACCATTCTAGTTTATAAATGAGAACATCTGCGGCGCATCCTTTGAATTCCGCTTCAATGAATGGAAGAAGCCTCCTGATTTTGTTGTAGTAAGAAAAACAGTGAAACAGGAAAAGAACGAGCAATTGACCCTGTTTTCTAAATGGCGCTATCAGGTCATCCGTTCATAACTAGTTGGATATGACACCACAAAAAGTTTGGGAAGATTACAAATAAGCGGGCCAGGATCGAACTGGACATCAGGGATCTGGATTTTGACCATTTTATCAACTAAAGTTCCCACAGGTAACTTTTTGAATAATTATTCATTATTTCCTGCACTGTTATTAATCGCTTACAATGTAGCGCTTATCTAATTAAAAACTTTCTTCTTCCCAAAGAATAGTCTAAAGCAAGAACCTCAACCGCAAAAAAACTCAACATCCCGGGCAGACTGGGAACCATTCCGGCAAGATGATCATGTGCATGATAGGTGGCTTTCCTTATAGAGAAGTCTTGTCATCTGTCAAAAAACAATTAATCTGATTATATAAGAAAGTTAAACCCTGTAATGGTTTAATTTTAAAAAAAATAAAAATACTTGACAAAATTAAGTGCTTAAAAAGCATTCGCTCTGGAACCATGATCAATAAAAATCTGAATTAATTAACTTAGAGTTTTTCCTTAACAATTTTTGACAAATATTCAAAATTTACTATTTTTTGATAAGCAAAAAAAAAAAATACTATTTTTTATAATTTTATAAATAAATAAAAAGTCCCTCACATACAATCACATTATACATTAAAGTTGTAGACACACATACAAAATATTGTGGTTTAATCTAAAATATTGTAGCCTATATTGTGCCTTTTTTATTAAGAAATCATAACACTTAGCAAGCAAACGCCCGTTTAAAACATGCCATTTCTAATTTTTCTTCGATAAATAATCAAAAAAAATCTTGACATTTTTTATACAGGTTGTTAGAAATAGCCTACTGTTATTTAATTTATTTAATATCAAAAAACCTTGACATTTTAATTTTAGATTGCTAATAAGATATTCGATAGAATCAATAACTTTTCTCACATAAAGAATCTATAAACCGCTTCTTTGTCAATAAATATCCAATTTAAAGAATCTATTACAGCTATTTATATATAGATAAATATACAGCATGAATCTGCTTTTGGTTTGGTGTTTTTTTTAATAACAAGACTATAATTAAAAGATAAGAGGGGAGGTGAGAAAAGAAGAGAGGAATATATGAAATGTATTAATTGATTAAGGGAAAAAGGTGAAAAATATTGCTAATTAATTAAAGAGGAATTTCTGTTAAGGAGGTAAAAAA
>JAXHVA010000272.1:0-2342 GCA_034189035.1 Thermodesulfobacteriota bacterium | reverse complement strand
GAACCTTGAAAAGTGGCTGAAAGCCATCTTGTTGCGTCTGTTTTTCAAAGAGCTGAAATCGAAGTTCCTGCTCGAACAGGAACTTTTTAGAGCCTCATGTGGTTATGAAACTGCCAGTAATGGGCTTTGACTACTTATTCAGGAAACCTTAAATATCTTTCATACTAAAGTTTAAATTGTAAGCCTCTAAGCATCAGTCACCCGATTTCAAAGGACGTCACGCCAAAAAGTCGACTTAGCGGAATTTTAGGTACTTCACCCTTATACATTCTTGCGGTTTCAAATGAAAATTTCATATTATAGCGCTTTGCCAATGATAAAGCATCTTGATTGACTTTTGGCGTATCAAGGTAAACTGGTTCCGACGGTTTCACCGCGGATTTTAAAGCCAAAAAAAGAGATTCAGCTAATTCTAGACTGTCCGCCAAAAGAGGGCCAATCTTGTAACCGGTGTGGCAAGCTCGAATAACACCATATCCTGCTAGTCTTCCGCTCTGCATGATGCCCAAGGAATGGCTGTCAGGTTGATTTATCCAGCATCTTATAAAATGTGACCTGTTTGCAGGAAAAAATGGACGATCGTATGAATCAATGGTCTCAAAAGGCAATGTGGATAATTTCACAATTTTCTCATTTTCAGGGGGATTGCCACCACCTTTTCCTTCATATCGAATATTACTATAGGCTAGTTTAAATCCAGACTTTTTGTAATTGTCCTGCTGGGCCACAACTCCATCAAGACCAATATTCCGCCCTTCAAGATATTTTAGGCCAACATTCCAAATTTGAATACCGTACCCTTTGCCACGATATTCTGGTTTGACTATGTAGAACCCAAGAAAACCAAAAGATTCGCTATATCTGATTACAGAGATTGTAGCAATGGGTTCTCCGTCAAGAAAGCCAATGAGAAAACCGGTTGGGTCTGCTGTGTAATAACGGTCACCATCATGGAGCCCCGGATTCCAGCCCTCGTTTGCTGCCCATTCAATTGCAATATCAATTTCCTCACGATTCATTGTTTTAATTGTATAGTTTTTATTTCGCATTTTTAATTCCTGAAAAGATATAGCCACTTGGCACTTGGCATGCTAATGTTCTCGCTCACTCGCAAGAGCAGCGTTGTCGAGTAAATTAGACTTGTTATGTCTTTAGTTCCCATACCATTTCTTTAGAATTCTGCAGCAAAGTAATTTTATCCATGGTGAAGGTTCTTTTTTATTTCCAAATGACCAGGATTTATACGGCATAAATATCGAAGTGGATTTAAATATTTCATTTTCATCTTGTGATGATTCAATCCAATCTATGATTTCCTGTATCATTTTATGTTTTTTTAGGAATTCTAATCTTGTTAAAACTTCAGCAAGATATAACGCATTGTACCAAACAAATGGATATTTCAATGTCCAGAATTTTTTTGACCGGCTGAAATAATGAATTGATTTTTTGTATTTCCAATGAAACTCAAGTGGAGCAAAAGCATTTTGAGCTTGTTCGGATTCTTTAAGATTTAAACACTTGTGAAAAAACTTCCAATGCCATTAAACCTGCCATTGGACAACCGACATTCAGTTTTTTAAATTGACTGTTTACAAAGAAATAATTGCAGAACCATCCTGGCTTGGTTTTCCATAAATTTGACAATTTAGAAACAGATTTTTTTACTTCTGGACTGTTGAATCCAGAAGACAGCAGTGAATATGTAATTATTGGAGATGTACAGGGAGAAATACGCCATGCATCAGCCTTAGGATCGGGGTTTTTTCTTTTTCTCCTTTTTTAGGCCTTTCAGGGGGGCACTCTTCTTACTGCAAAAAATGAGTCTTCTTTATGTATTATAGCCTTTTTGATTATTTAGTCTATTACCTTATCCTTATAGGAAAGCCCAAATTTAGTTAATACTCTCAGTTTGTAGTAAGATATTTTAGGATCGTTGTTTCGATTTGCCGCAATAGGAAGCCATTCAGTAGTTTCCTTAATTAACTTTTTTCAGAGTGTTCTAAAATATCATTTCTAACCTTTACAAGCTCAGATGAATCTGGAGGTGTTTTAAGGAGATCTCTTTCTGTTCTATACCGTGTCTAAGGTTCCTCACTTTCGCTCAACCAAGGTATTGGATCTCCTTTTAATCTTTTTTTCCATGCTTCTATTATTTATTCCTTGATAGACATAATCGGGATAGTGAGAAGCCTCGCGGCTTCCCTCCTCCCACACCACCGGGCATACGGATCACGTACCACGGCGGTTCGGTTGATTAAGTCGGTTTAATGAACAACCTCGGCAATCCCAGGTCAGCAAAATACTACGGTGGGAATACCCAATTGCCGCATCCCACCTCC
>JAXHVA010000271.1:0-2348 GCA_034189035.1 Thermodesulfobacteriota bacterium | reverse complement strand
AAACCATAGGGCCGTTTGTCAACGGTAATATATTTTAAGACGGATGCTATTTATGCTCTTTATTCTTTTTCCGATCTACAGGAGGAATTTTTTCTTGACAACTCGAGACCATATAGAGGTTCGGTTATTCATCTTTTTTTTAGAAGAAAGCGATCGCATTCCTTTGGATAATGCTTTTTCATACACTCAGGGCAAATACTGTGGCTGATATCTGCTTTTAAATATTTATTAATATAAACGTCAACTTGCTCCCAATACCCTTTATCATCTCTAATCTTTTTGCAAAAGGAACAAAGGGGCAAAATAGCTCTTAATGTTTTGATTTCATTTAAGGCTTCATGAAGTTCACTTATCAGTTTCTTACGATCTTCCTCGACTTTTTTTCGCTCCGAGATATCTCTCGTAAAAGCACAATTGTATTCATTGCCACTGAATTTTACATAGTTTGCAACGATCTCAACCGAAAAGATTCTGCCATCTTTTGCCCGATGATAAGATTCCACAACTAAAGAACCTCTTTTTTTAAGGTCTGACTAATGCTCAGGCCAGACTTCTTTGGAAAAATCGGATCAATATCATGAACCATCATAGTGAGTATTTCTTCATTTGAATAGCCGAGGCTACGGCAGGCCTCATCGTTTACATAAATGAAATGTGCATCAGGTTCCATCGAAAAAGCTGCATCAGAAGAACGGTCTATGGTAAACTTCATGAATCTAAGGTCTCTTCGACTTTTTTCGCTGTGTTATATCCATGAATACTGTTACAAATAGGCCTTTTTTAGGGCCATATGCCAGTACTTAAAAATGTTTTTCAAATTCTTGAAAATACCTCTCAAAATGGGTAGATCTCCTGTCAAAGCAACTCTCCCGTAATTGTCTATCTAGTATAGCTCAATATTTGGCAAAATTTCAAGGACTGCCTTCCCTATAATCTTTTGAGCCTTGAGTCCTGTTATGTTTTCAAAAGCTGGATTGACTTCCAGAAATCGATAGTCGTAGGGTTTGTCGTATTCATCGCATAAAATCTCATGCAGTGCAAAACCATTTATCATCTTGCCGATAAAGTTACGATAGCTTTCTTGACTTTCTCTCAGCTTCGCCTCGACATTTTTTTATGCTTAGAATCCTTTTCCTCTAAACCTTTAATTCTCTGTTACATTTTTTCATAAGATGGTTTTTTCCATCGAACCTTCCCCCGCAAAAAATACCTGAAAAATTCAGCTTTTTAAACCTATTTCTTGGAATAATCACAACTCGGGCTGAATGACAGATAACTTAAAATGCCCAGAGTTTTAATTATCTATATTGAAACAAAAAACGAGATCATATGATTTTCTCTAGAACCATAAACATAATGTATTGACGCTAAAAATGTCATTCTTTACGTTTGATCTGATCTTTTAACACTCAATCAAGAGCCTTTTATAGATATCCTATATTGTCAATGAATAAGCCCTCTCAGTAGACTATTTTAGCCAGTTTTCTATTTTTAACCCGTCTATTCCTTCAAAATGTTTTTCATTATTCGTCACTAAAATTAAATTAAATGATAATGCAGTTGACGCTAAAATGAGATCAAAATCATCAAGTGGTTTCCCTGTCTTTTCGAGATTTGATTTTAATAATCCAAATATCTCAACCAATTCCTCACTAATTGGAACAATCTCTAATGAACTTTCGATTGTCCTGATTTTTGCAAGGTTGCTTTCAACTTTTTTAGATTTATAAGCACCATAATATAGCTCCATTAATGTAACAGCACTTATTTTGAGGGGGTCATTCAGATGGTATTGTAAATTCTGTTTCACCCTTTCATCGGCTTTCAGACTATAAATTATTATTTCAGTATCGAGTAAGTACATTAAAATCCTTCTGATAATTTATTAGAATTAACACGATTCTTTTTTATATCATGAATAATTTCTTCAGCATCTCTATCGTCAACCCAAGAGCCGGTCAAATCCAACAGAACTTGTGCAGGCGTTTTAGTTCTTTTAATAAATTTTTCTCTGGCAAGATATTCTCTTATTAAGTAAAGAACTTGTTGGCTTATTGACCGATTCTCTGAATCAGCTAATGCTTTGATCTGCTCGTAGAACTCATCTTTTATGCCTTTTATCTGTAAATTTGCCATTTAAGGTATCCTCCTTACTAATTTCATGAAAGTATATCCTATATTCATGAAATTTGCAAGTTGAAAATGCTTTAAAAATTATTTAAAATGACTCAATTCTGTCCGGTTAGCTGAAATCTATGATTAACTGACTGTTAATATTGCCATTATTAATGTTTTTCGGAGGTGGCTTAAATAACTCCTCCAAGGAAGATCTTCTAAAAAGGTTAAGT
>JAXHVA010000270.1:0-2366 GCA_034189035.1 Thermodesulfobacteriota bacterium | reverse complement strand
TGGGTATCTTTGAAAACTGGGTTTCAGATCAGGGTAGGGTGAAGATACTCCTAGATCTCATGAACTATCAGGCCCGATTGGAACTCCATTATAGTTTAATTGAGAAGGTTGCTTAAACCAGTCATAGATAGTCCTGTACTGTCAATTTTTTTGTCTAAATTTTGGTTCATCCGACTAAAGCATACTTTGCCTTACTAATAGCCATGATTTTAAATTTGAAGAACTCGATATCTCTAAAACTTCAATGTATCTTGGAGATATTGGTGTTCATTACGATCTTCATTGAGGTTTCCAATGTTCTTTATAAGCAACCATCTTGTTTCTTTTAATATTGCCTTTTCCATAACCGTGGTGGCCTTGTGGTAAAGCTTTCCCCTGAAGTCAGAGAGTTTATCATTGAAGAGCTTGATAATATAGAAATGATCGAATACGATGGTCGTTTCCTTCATGTTTTAAACAACAGCGCTTATGTAGGCCGGGGGCATGTCCATGGCAACTATTTTTTTTGCTTTTGTTTTCCCTTTGAGTCTCTTCTAGAAGGGATCTAGAGCTTCAGCGCCTTTGCCTTTACCAATGAATACCACTGCACCGGATTTGAGGTCCAGCAAAATAGTAAGGTAGCTATTCACTTTTCCGATGGTAATTCCATCAATGGCAATCTGTGTAAGCTATTCGAGTTTTGGATGGCGATATCGGCTCTCAATGTTTTGTTTTTGAATTTTCTTTATGAAATCCCAACTGATTTTCAGGTGATGGGTTACATTCAATTTGTGTTTGTCAAAAAAGGAAATCAGCATCTCCTCTTTTTTCAACTAAAAAGTACGCAAAAATCGGATGAGCCTAACTCTATTCCAGTCTAATGTAGGAAAAACCCACCATATAACGTATCACTAGAATCTAATCTTTTGAGGTTGCCAGAAAAGGAATGCATAAAAGTGAGATTGTTGGCTCAGTAAGGATTCCAGCAATCCTTTTTTGATAAAAGGATCAACTCCTTCAACCTATTAACAGTTTATCCTCAATCAATCTTCTTTTTTTCCATGTGTATTCAATTCCCTTCATAAAGAGACGTATAGAACATCTGCCTGTTTATACCAAGAATCTGTTCAATGGGTATTTGCTGATAATCGTCTAACTGGCACATTTTTTGCTTAAATAGAAATCCTGATTGACAAGTTTACAATAAGTTCAAGTTCGCGATTCTCAAATATCACAAAAAAATAATAACATAGACCAAGAATATATCTTGCACAAAAGGGAGTTTCTATCATGATTCGAATCTTTTTTATTCTGATACTAGTATGCCTTATTCACACTAATAGTTACGCCAAACAAATCACTCTTCAATGGGACCAAAACAACAATAACCAGATCGAAATCTATCGTGTTTATTACGGAAATAAATCCGGGAATTACCTATGGAGCAAACCAGTCGACAAACAAACATGTTATAATAGCGTTTGCGAGTTCACCGTAGATTTGCCTAACGAAAACTGGTATTTTGCTGCTACAGCTTCCGATATCTACGGCAGGGAGAGTGATTACAGCAATGAAGTATATATTGATTTATCCCAATCGCCCACTTCATTTCCATATGATGGGGATGTTGATTATGATGGTGATATAGACCAGTCGCCTACTTCATTTCCATGTGATGGAGATCTTGATTATGATGGTGATGTAGATAATGATGACTTGTCGATCGTTGTCAGCGAATTTGGAAGAAAAGAATGTGGACATCTAGAACAAACCTGTATTGGAGACATTGATTATGATGGAAAAGTAGACTTAAGGGATATAACTATACTTATAACGGAATTCGGACGAACTGAATGTCCATAGATATATCAATTTATGAGATGGCCCATACACTCTTTACTTTTGCTTCTATAATCAGCTTGCCTGAAATAATAGATGTCCATCAAATATCTATCCTGACAAAAAAAGTAAAGAAGTATCACGCTTGATTCAGTTTGTTATTAAATTTTCTTTATCAGTAAACAACACGCTAATATGTTTCATGTTTTGATATACTCTTTTATACAGATTTACTCATTATTGAAACCAAAAGATTGAATAAGGATATATCTCTGCTGGGCATACAGTCTACTGTGAAATCGTTCATAAACGCAAATCCGATCTTAGCAGACCTTCAGTGTTAAATCTTTCCTGTCTTACCCTTGATACCCCTTTTAAATCCTCCTGCCATAGCTGAGTATAAGAAATACATAGTGTAATTTCTGTCATTAACCAAATACATGTCAAACACAAAGCACCTGGCAAAAAAATAAGCGGCTAGTTTTTCTATAACCACAAGGAGAGAGTTATTATAGTTTTTGAGCCTTTTATAGAGTTTTAGTATTGGA